>JAFMSC010000238.1 GCA_017353825.1 Hyphomicrobiaceae bacterium
CGCCGAGCGTCTTGGCGAACTCGTCGTCGACCTTGGGCAGCACGGGCTTGGCCACCTCCTTCACCATCACGGTAAACTCGGCGTCCTTGCCGGCCAGCTCCTTGGCCCCGTAGGTATCGGGGAATTTGGCGGCGACCACGCGCTCCTCCCCGGCCTTGACCCCGACCAGGCCCTCCGCCAGGCCCGGAATGAGCTGGCCCTCGCCGAGCACCAGCTCGGCATCCTCGGCGCGCCCGCCGTCGAACTCCGTACCCTCGATGCGGCCGACGTAGTCCATCCTCAGGCGGTCGCCCAGGGCGGCCGCCCTGCCTTCCTCGGCCTCATAGCGCACAGAAGCCCGCTCAAGGTCAGCCAGCGCCTTGTCGACGGCCTCCTCGCTCACCTCTGCAACCTCGCGCTCGAGCTTGAGCACCGACAGGTCCGTGACGGTGATGTTAGGCAGCACCTCAAACGACAGCGTGTAGGCAAGATCGCCCTGGCCGGCGAGGATCTTATCCATCTCTTCCTTGTTCTCGCCGAAGCCGCCGATGGTAGGCTGATGCGCCGGCCGCTCGTTGCGATCGGAGATGGCCTGGCGGCTGGTCTCCTCCAGCGCCTGCTGCACCACCTCCGCCATCAGTGTGCGGCCGAACAGCTTCTTGAGGTGCGCCACCGGCACCTTGCCCTTGCGGAAGCCCTTGAGCTGGACCTGGTCCTTGACCTCGTCGATGCGCGACTGAAAGCGCAGCCCCAGCTCGCCCTGGCCGACGACCACCTTCAGCTCACGCTTCAGGCCCGATGTGCTGGTTTCCGTGACTTGCATCGCTCTCGTCTCAGTTGTTCCAGCCGCACGAGGGGCTCGCTTAGAGGACAGGTCCCGCGGGACAATCGCGTGGTGCGGGCGGAGGGACTCGAACCCCCACGACTTGCGTCACAGGAACCTAAATCCTGCGCGTCTACCAGTTCCGCCACGCCCGCAAGACCCTTTGCAGGCTTCCGCCGCCGACAAGCGCGCCGGGAGGGGAAAAGGGCCGGCCCAGGTCGCCCCGCGACGCCTGCGCTGTGGGTTAGGCGCACATATATCGGCGGAGGCCCCACAAGATCAATGCTGAATCAATGC
This sequence comes from Hyphomicrobiaceae bacterium, assembly GCA_017353825.1. Taxonomy (GTDB): domain Bacteria; phylum Pseudomonadota; class Alphaproteobacteria; order Rhizobiales; family Hyphomicrobiaceae; genus AWTP1-13. The sequence goes on from JAFMSC010000238.1 coordinate 1,100, forward strand.
TGAAAACGGCGTGATCAATCCTGAAACGGCGTGCGACCAGGCGGTTGCCACCCAGACGAGCAGGCCCAACAAGGCAGCGTCAGGCCGTAGGGCAGCGTTTTTGTTGCCTCGCCGCCCCGCGGCGCACGCCCTACGACCCCGCTTGCCTCTGCCCATTCCCTGGTCCAGGTTTGGCGAATCTCGAGGCTCCAACGGAGGGCCCACCCCCGTGACTATCGCCAGCGGCGTAGTCGCCGCAGTCGGCCGCACGCCCCTCATCAAGCTCAGGCGGGCCTCGGAGGAGACCGGCTGCACCATCCTGGGCAAGGCCGAGTTCATGAACCCCGGCCAGTCGGTGAAGGACCGCGCCGCCCTGTTCATGATCCAAGATGCCAGGCAACGCGGCACCCTCCAGCCCGGCGGCACCATCGTTGAGGGCACGGCGGGCAACACCGGCATCGGCCTTGCCGTCATCGGCAACGCCTTGGGCTTGCGCACCGTCATCGTGATCCCTGTGACCCAGAGCAAGGAGAAGAAGGACGCCCTCCGGCTTCTCGGCGCCCAGCTGATCGAGGTTCCGGCGGTCCCCTACCGCAATCCCAACAACTACGTGCATTACTCCGAGCGCCTGGCCAAGGCGCTGGCCGCCACCGAGCCCAACGGCGCCATCTGGGCCAACCAATGGGACAACACCGCCAACCGCCGCGCGCACATCGAGGGCACCGCAGAGGAGATCTGGGCCGACACCCATGGCAAGGTGGACGGCTTCGTCTCGGCGGTCGGCTCGGGGGGCACGCTGGGCGGCGTCTCCGACGGCCTCAAGGCCAAGAACAAGGCGATCCAGATCGCGCTGGCCGACGTACCCGGCGCGTCGCTCTACAGCTATTACACCACGGGCCAACTCAAGGCCGAGGGCTCCTCCATCACGGAGGGCATCGGCCAGGGCCGCCTCACCAAGAACCTCGAGGGCGCCGCCGTGGATCACGCCTACCTGATCCCCGACGAGGAATCGGTGCCGATCTGCTTCCAGCTCCTGCAGGAGGAAGGCCTGTGCCTTGGCGGCTCCACCGGCGTCAACGTCGCCGGCGCCATCCGCCTCGCCAGCGAGATGGGCCCCGGCCATACCATCGTGACCATGCTGTGCGACTACGGCACCCGCTACCAGTCCAAGCTCTTCGACCCCGCGTTCCTGCGGTCGAAGAACCTGCCGGTTCCCAAGTGGCTCGCCGAGACGCCGCCGCCCGTGCCCGGCGTGTTCGTGGACGCCGACAAAGCCCAATGACCGAGCAACTCTACCGAACCGATGCCTACCTGCGCGAGTGTACGGCGCAGGTGCTCGCCGTCAATGAGCGCGGCGGCATTATCCTGGATCGGACGGTGTTCTATGCCGCCGCCGGCGGGCAGCCTGGCGACAGGGGTGTGCTGGACATCGATGGCGCGGGGAGCTGCCCGATCGCCACGACGGTCTACGACACCGACAAGCGCACCATCGTTCATGTACCCGCCGAGGGTGCGGCTTTGCCGGCACCAGGCCAGAGCGTGCGGGCGAGCCTCGACTGGGCCTTCCGCTCGCCGCTGATGCGCATGCACACGACCCTGCACCTGCTCTGCGCGCTGGTGAAGTTCCCGGTCACTGGCGGGCAGGTGAGCCCCGACGACAGCCGGCTCGATTTCGACATCGACGACCCCTCCGCCGTCGACAAGGAAAAGCTGACGGCCGACCTCAACGCGCTCATCGCGGCAGACCATCCGGTCAACGAGCGCTGGATCACCGACGCCGAGCTCGAAGCCAATCCGGGCCTGGTGCGTACCATGTCGGTGAAGCCGCCCACGGGGACCGGCCGCGTGCGCCTTGTCCTCATCGGCGAGAACGGTTCGGTCGACACGCAGCCATGCGGTGGCACCCACGTGGGCTGCACCAGCGAGATCGGTCGCGTGGTGGTCACCCGCATCGAGAAGAAGGGCCGGCTGAACCGCCGCATCCGTGTCTCGTTCGCTTGAGAGTCCCGCGCCCGCCGCGATGCGGGACCCTTGCCCCAATCTTTGCTTCCAATCTTTGCTTATAAGGCGAGCGTTCAAGCCGGCAGCGTGAGCTCGGCTCGCAAGTTGGGCTGGGAGCCCGGCCGCGTTGGCATCGGCAATTCGGGCTCGTCCGGCTCGTTGGCTAGGAATCGCATCAGCGGCCGGCAACGTCCCTCGGACGCACGATTCGGGAGCAGGGCAGCCGCGTCGTCACGGTGACGTTGACATCGCGAGGTCCATCAATGCGCTCCATCCTCGGCACGATCTGGCGAACCGGGATCGTTGGCAATCTGCTTGCCGGCCTCATCGCATTGCTCCCGCTCGTGTTGACCGTCGTCATCATCAGCTGGATCGTCGGCGTTGTGGCAGCGAGCCTGGGACCCGGCACCTGGTTCGGCGATCTGCTGATCAGCAGCGGTGCGGCGATTATCGGCCCCAAGCGCGAGTTGATCGCCTTCGTCGTCGGTGCCGGCTTGGCCCTCGCCGGCCTCTGGTTCCTAGGCCTGGTCGTGCGCGTTCAGGCACGGCGGGCGCTGGAGGAGACCTTCGACGGGGTGTTCGGGAGGGTGCCCTTGTTCCGGGCCATCTACCGCCCGGTCTCACAGGTCGTTCGCATGTTTGCAGGCAGCAACGCCGATCTGGCGGCCATGTCAGTCGTCATGTGCCGGCTGGGAGGCCAGCAGGGCGTCGATGTGCCGGCCCTGCTCGCCTCGCACCAAGTCTTCGACGTTGCCGGCGAGCGGCGCCTGCTCGTCTATCTGCCGACATCGCCGCTGCCTGCGTGGGAGGCCTTGTGCTGGTCCCGGAATGCTGCGTCAATCCGATGCCGGGCATGGACACCGATGAGCTGATCAAGCTCTACCTTTCGTTCGGCGTGCTGGCTCCGGAGGTGATGCCTGGAATTCCCCGCTCCTGATCCATGGAGAGGACGGGGATGGTGGCTCGCTGCCCTCGTCGACGGGCCCCGGCGCCGTCGACCGGCCGGAGCGCTCCGGATGGCCTCCGCATCGCGATCGACCTGCCTCGGCATTTCATCGACGCGACCATGTGTTGGTCCGCATGCGCTGGCCGTGCGCAGCTTCTGAGCGCGGATGAGCCGCTCACAACAGTATGGTTTGGCTTTATTTATGGTATGGCTTTCTGCTGATACGGCGGCGGTCGAGCGCGCTCTGGCTCGGGAGCACGAGCCCCTTGCGCGTTGCTAAACCGCCGACTCTGGCAAGTCGCCGTCGTGACCCGTTGCCCTATGGTAGCCGCGGCACAGACACGCCGAACGTCTGCAGGATCAGCAGCATGTTGAGCAACAACACGACGACGGCGCCAGCGATCGCCACCACATTCGTCAGCTTGCGATTGACGAACGATCCCATGATGTCGCGCCGACGCGTGAACATGACAAGCGCGACCATCGGAAAGGGCAGGGCGATGCTCAGCACCACCTGACTGATCACCAGCGCGTTGGTGGCGTTGACACCGAGAGCGACGACGACGAACGCCGGCACCATCGTCACGAGCCGTCGCACCCAGATGGGAATACGGAAGCCGACGAAGCCTTGCATGATCAGCTGTCCGGCCATTGTTCCGACCGTCGAGCTTGATACGCCGGACGCGAGCAGCGAGATGAGGAAGATGCCAGCCGCAGCGCCGCCGAGAAGCGGTGTCAGCGTGTGATAGGCGGTTTGGATCTCCGCCACCTCGCTGTGCCCGGTGTGGAAAGCGCTCGAAGCCATCATGACCATGGCCATATTGACGAAACCCGCGACCGCGAGCGCGACGATCACTTCAGTATTGGAAATCCGCAGGATCTTGTGCTTCTCCCGGTCGTCGCGGGCAGGTATCCGCGCCTGGGTAAGGCCTGAGTGCAGGTAAACGGCGTGCGGCATGACCGTCGCCCCGATGATGCCGACAGCCAGCAGCAGCGCCTCGCCGTCGGGCAGCTGCGGCAACACGGTGTGAAGCGTCGCCGAGCGCCAATCGACGGGGGCAATGAACATTTCGGCAAGGTAACAAAGCGCGATCAGCGCCACCAAGTTGGCGATGATCAGTTCGACCGGACGGAAGCCGAAGCGCTCGAACAGCAGGATTGCACAAACGATCACGCCGGTGATGATCATGCCGTAGAGCAGCGGGACGCCGAATAGAAGCGACAGACCGATTGCGCCGCCAAGAAACTCCGCAAGATCGGTCGCCATGGCGGCGATCTCGCTCACCACCCACATCGTCCAAACCACCGGGCTTGCGAACTCAGCGCGGCACATCTCCGCCAGGTTGCGGCCCGTTACGATGCCGAGTTTGGCCGACAGGGCCTGGAACAGCATCGCCACCAGGTTGGCCAACAACACCACCCACAAGAGCGTGTAGCCGTACTTGGCGCCCGCCTGGATGTTGGTCGCGAAGTTGCCCGGGTCCATGTACGCGATCGAGGCCACCACTGCGGGCCCGACGAAGGCCACATAGGACCGTACGTTCCCGCGTCCGGTCAGCGCCTCGCGCGCTGCCGATACCGTCCGCTCGCTCAGCGAGCCTTCCCTCTGGACTGCTTCTGTCATGGCTGAAGTCATACAATTACCTCAAGGTGTAGCATCGGCTACACCCGTACCATAGCGCCCGGCGATCGGCTGTCAATGTACAGAATGTAGCCCAGGCAACGATTTGACACGATTTGAAGTTCTGATCGGTTCGGCATATCCTAGTTGGGAGGTGCACAGAACCTGCAGGACATGAAGCAAAAACCGGCCGCAGCCGACTTCGAGCTTCCGACGGAGCCGATCCAGGCACGCAGGTTCCGGAAGACCCGGACGGCGCAATCGGTGGCACTCAACGAAGACTACGTCGAGCTGATTGCGGACCTGTTGGCGAGCAGCGGGGAGGCGCGCCCGACCGATGTCGCGCGACGCCTTGGGGTCTCGCACGCCACGGCCATCAAGACCATCGCGCGCCTGAAGCGAGAGGGGCTGGCAACCGGGCGCCCCTACCGCGGCGTCTTTCTGACCGACGAGGGTCGCAGGCTTGCAACCCGGGTCAGGACACGCCACCGCTTGGTCGTGGATGTGCTGCGCGCGATGGGGGTGCCCGCCGAAGCGGCAGAGGCCGACGCTGAGGGGATCGAGCACCACGTCTCTGAGACCACCCTCAAGGCATTTGCCGAATTCCTGCGGTCGCGTGCTGGGCCAGGGCTCTGACGGCGGACAAGGACGGGGCGATAAGGGCCAACATGAGCCCGGCCAGGTGCCGCGAGGGCTACGCGTCTGTTACCCGCGTCTGCGACCCCTGTCTGCGACCCTTGTCTGCGACCCTTCTCTGCGACCCTCGTCTGCGACCCTCGTCTGAGACCCTCCTGTGCATGGGCCGGGTAGGCTGCGGGCAGCTCGGGGCGGGGCAGGGGCAGGGCGGATGTCCGGCCGCCCGAGCGAGGCCGGCTCCGGCGCCTCGGTCCGGCAACGGTCGAAGGCAGGCACGATCCGGTGGGGGGCGCCTGGACGCGCACCCTGGGGCCCGCGTCCTTCTCCTGGCCCGCGGGCCGTCCACCATGACGGCATCTGCCGAAGGTTTGGGCGATCCGCAGACCGCTCGGAAGCATGATCGCGGCCCCGGCCACATCGCGTTGCGGGACCAGCGAGCAAGCGCTGCCCGTGTCGCTGCGGTGGCGGGCCGACCGCGGATGCGTTAAGGCGCGGGGTCGGGAGGCTTCAGGTGACGCGGCGTGGTCTGCTAT
>JAFMSC010000239.1 GCA_017353825.1 Hyphomicrobiaceae bacterium
GAGGCCAAAAACGCGGCGCTGCGCGCGGCGGCGGCGGAGCTGCGTGCGGCGACTGCGGCCATCGTCGAGGCCAACAAGGGCGACCTCCGGGCCGCGCGGGAGGTCGGGCGATCCGGCTCGTTCCTGGACCGCCTGATGCTCGACGCCAAGCGCATCGACGGCGTGGCCAGGGGGCTCGATGAGATCGCTGCGCTGCCCGACCCGGTCGGTGCCGTGATCGCCGAATGGACGCGGCCCAACGGGCTCAGAATAGTGCGCGTGCGCGTACCTCTGGGCGTGGTCGGTATCATCTATGAGAGCCGACCCAACGTGACCGCCGATGCCGGGGCGCTGTGCCTCAAGGCCGGCAACGCGGCGATCCTGCGCGGCGGCTCGGAGAGCCATCATTCGAGCAGCGCCATCCATGCCTGCCTCGTGCGCGGCCTGCGCGAGGCGGGCCTGCCCGAGGCCGCGGTGCAACTCGTGCCCACCACGGACCGCGAGGCTGTGGGGCTCATGCTGGGCGGCTTCGGGGGCGCCATCGACGTCATCGTGCCGCGCGGGGGAAAAAGCCTAGTGGCGCGCGTGCAAGCGGAGGCGCGTGTGCCTGTTTTCGCGCACCTGGAGGGTTTGTGCCACACCTACGTCGACCGCAGCGCCGACCCGGAGATGGCCACACGCATCGTCGTCAATGCCAAGATGCGGCGCACAGGCGTGTGCGGGGCCATCGAGACGCTGCTCGTGGACATAGCGGCACCCGACGGATATCTGCCCATGCTGGTGGGGGCGCTGATCGAGGCGGGTTGCGAGGTGCGCGGCGGCGCCAGAGTGCAGAGGGTGGATCGGCGGGTGAAGGCAGCCGACGAGCAGGACTGGTCCACCGAGTACCTCGACGCCGTTATATCGGTGCTCTTGGTGGATGGTGTGGATGGTGCCATCGCCCATATCCAGAAATATGGCTCGCAGCACACCGACTGCATCGTGGCGGAGGATCAGGCCGCGGCGGAGCGGTTCCTGACACGCCTCGACAGCGCCATCGTTCTCCACAACGCCTCCACCCAGTTCGCCGACGGCGGCGAGTTCGGCATGGGCGCCGAGATCGGCATCGCCACCGGCCGCCTGCACGCCCGCGGCCCGGTAGGGGTGGAGCAGCTTACCACCTTCAAGTACGTGGTGCGCGGCACCGGCCAGGTGCGGCCGGGTTAGTCGGGAGCGGCCGCTGGTGGGTCACACCCTGCGGGGCTGATCCGGTTGTGCTTTTTGCGTGCAACGCCCACAACCGATCACTATGCTTGAGCGTGACGCTCCTGCGCGTGACGTTGAGGGCCCATTTTCGGCGGGGGAGGGCGCGCGCGATGACCGCGCTGAGACCCAATCGAGCGCTCGGCCGCGCCGGCTGGAGAGCGCTGCTGTGCGCCCTTCTGCTTGTGTCGACCGGTTGGGCGCGGCTGCTGGCGCAACCAGGGGACCAGCCGAAGGTCCAACCCGGCGGCGACCGGCCGGTGCTGCTGATCGAGATCAAAGGTGCGATTGGCGTGGTCGCGGCCGAGCAGCTCACCAAGGCGCTGCAGCGCGCGGCCGCTGCCGGCGCGCCCGCCCTTCTCGTGCGCATGGATACGCCCGGCGGCCTGCTCTCCTCCACCCGCGAGATGATCCAGGGCATCCTCGCTTCGCCGGTGCCGGTGGTGATGTACGTGGCACCCAACGGCAGTCGCGCCGCCAGCGCGGGCACCTACCTCATGTACGCCTCGCATGTGGCGGCCATGGCGCCGAGCACACATCTGGGCGCCGCCACGCCCATCTCGCTCACGCCGGGCGCCTTGCCCGGCTTTCCGCCGCCCCAGAGCCCGCCGCAGCAGGGGCCGGACTCGAGCAAGGACGGCAAGGACAAGCAGCCCGCCGACGGCAGGACGGACGCGGAACGCAAGGCGGTCAACGATGCGGTGGCCTACATCCGCTCTCTCGCCGAGCTCCGCGGCCGCAACGCCGACTGGGCCGAGAAGGCCGTGCGCGAGGCCGCCACGCTCACGGCCTCCGCGGCGCTCAAGGAGGGCGTAATCGATCTCATCGTCAACGATGTCAACGATCTGCTCACCCAGATCGACGGGCGCATGGTGGCGACGCCGGCCGGCAAGATGCGGCTGGAGACCAAGGGGCGGGCGGTGGTCGAGATCAAGCCGGACTGGAAGGCGCAGTTCATGTCGGCTATATCGGACCCAAACGTCGCCCTCATTCTCCTGATGATCGGCATCTACGGGCTGTTCTTCGAGTTCTGGAGCCCAGGTGCAGTTGCGCCGGGTGTGATCGGCGGCATCAGCCTGATCGTGGCGCTTGCGGCCCTCTCGGTGCTGCCCGTCAACTACGCCGGCCTGGCGCTGCTGGCCCTTGGGGTGGCGCTGATGGTGGCGGAGGCGTTTCTGCCGAGCTTCGGCGTCGTTGGGCTGGGCGGGATAGCGGCCTTCATCCTTGGCGCTGTGTTCCTGTTCGATCCAAGCCAGTCCGACGTTCCGATTAAGGCCTCATGGCCGGTGGTGGCGAGCCTCGCAGCCGTCAGCGCCGCCTTCTTCCTCGGCGTGGTGGGGTTTGCGATGCGGGCTCGGAGCCGCCCGGTGCTCACCGGGGCGGAGGAGCTCCTGGGCAGCGTCGCCGAGGTGGTGTACTGGTCGGGCGGGGCGGGGCGCGTGCGGGTGCGCGGCGAGATATGGTCGGCCGAGGGGGGCGCGATCCTCGCCGCGGGCCAAAAGGTGCGCGTCATCGGCCGCAGCGGCCTGACCCTTGCGGTCGAACCCAAGACTTGATCCTGAGAGGCAACATGCCAGCACTGTTCTCCGGGTTGTTCCCCCTTGTCGTCGTCGGCCTGCTCGTTGCCTACTCCATCCGCGTGCTGCGCGAATACGAGCGCGGCGTGGTGTTCCTGCTCGGCCGCTTCTGGAAGGTGAAGGGGCCCGGCCTCGTGCTGGTCGTGCCCTTCATCCAGCAGATGGTGCGCATGGACCTGCGCACACGTGTGCTCGACGTGCCGCCCCAGGACGTGATTTCCAGGGACAACGTGTCAGTGCGGGTCAACGCGGTGGTTTACTTCCGCGTGCTCGACCCGGAGAAAGCAGTGATCCAAGTGGAGCATTTCGAGGCCGCGACCAGCCAGCTCGCCCAGACCACGCTGCGCTCGGTGGTGGGTCAGCACGATCTCGACCAGATGCTGGCCGAGCGCGAGCGGCTCAACGCCGAGATCCAGCGCATCCTGGATACCCAGACCGACGCCTGGGGTATCAAGGTCTCCAACGTTGAGCTGAAGCACATCGACCTCAACGAGACCATGATCCGCGCCATCGCCAAGCAAGCCGAGGCGGAGCGCCTCCGCCGCGCCAAGGTGATCGACGCTGAGGGCGAGCTGCAAGCGGCCGAGCGCCTGCTGCAGGCCGGTGAGATCCTCTCCAAACGCCCCGAGGCGATGCAGCTCAGGTATCTCGGCACGCTGCTGAACATCGCCGGCGAGAGGAGCAACACCATTGTCTTCCCCCTGCCCATGGGGGACCTGGCGAAGAGCCTGGGCGTGGGAGAGAAGAAGTAGGGGTCGAGCAAGCGAGATCCAAGATGGCCCGAGACCGTTGGCTCTTCGCCCCGGTTTGCGCCGGGATCGACACAACCTAGGAAATCACAACCTAGGATATTGCGGCCTAGGAAATCACGGCCTAGGAAATCACGGCACGATCCGCTCCTGGCGGAAGCGGGCCAGCAGGCGGCAGAACATCTCCTCCGTGTCCACCACGGCGTGGAAGCCGAAGCGGCGGGACTTGGTCACGTCCGACATCACGTCCCAGTCGCAGCCGAACACGTAGTCGGCGAAGGGCCAGGCTACCAGTTCGTGGTAGTCGTAGGGCTTGAGGCCGTGCTTCTCGGTCATGGCCCGCCACAGGCCGCCCATGCTGTCCATGTGTTGGGTGAGGTTGATGGTCTGCGGCTCGCCCACGGGCATCTCGAACACCTCGGCGATCCTGGGCCAGACGTGCTTCCAGCGGAAAAAGTCGCCGTTGGTGATGTTGAAGGCCTGAAGAGCGCAGCGCGGCTCGGTCGCCGCCCACAGTGCCGCGTTGGCGAAGTGCGAAGATTCCGTCACCTGATAGATCGCCCCGTAGGCGCCGGGCTTGCCTGGGAAGCGCAGCGGCAGGCCCAGCTCCTTGGAGATCGCCGCATAGACGGCGATGGCAGGCAGGATCATCATGGGCGTCCCCGGCGCAAAGCCGCACAGCGTCTGTGGGCGCAGCTCCACCCAGTCCCACGCCTTGCCGCGCTGAAACTCCGTGAGCCAGTCGATCTGGTCGAAGTAGTAGTCGGGCGGCATGTGCCTGGGGTCGCTCTCACGCGCCGGCGTCTTGAACGGTCCCAGGTGCGAGCCGTAATACTTGGTGCCCGTCACCAGCACGACGCGCTGCAGCGCCGGCGCGGCCTGCGCGATCGCCGTCATCGCGTTGACGAGCATGGCGAGATTGGGGGCGATGTTGGCCGCGTAGCCGGCTGCGGCGCCCTGGGAGGCCTGGAAGGCGGTGTAGAAAACGTGGGTTGCGTCCGTCAGCGCGGCGAGGGTGGTCCGGCAGGCCTCCGCGTCAAGCAGATCGACCTGGATATGTCGATAGCGAGGCCCGGCGGGCGCGTCGCGCCGCGAGAGGCCGATGACGGACCAGCCCTTTTCCGCCAGCAGCCGCCCGACGATATAGCGCCCGATGACGCCCAGCGCCCCGAACACCACCGCCAGCCCTTGCTGTGCCATCCGCTAGCCTCAATGACGCGGCCGGATGAGCCCGCCCGCCGAGAGCCTGCCGTGGCGGCGGACGCCGGTCAAATGTGCAAAGCGGAGCCCCTCAGGACTGCCCTTGCCAAGACGTGCTCTGTAGAAGTTGGGGGGAGCGCAGCGAGAAACGTCAAGGATGTGAGGGCCACCCCCGGCTCGCGCCGGGGTCGACCCAATCAACGCTGCCGTGCTTAGTGTGCCGGCGGGAAGCTCGGCGGCACGCCGTCGGGTCTGAGTTCCGCGGCCATGCAGCCCTTGACGCCCATGCCCCAGCGCACCTGGACCATCTGCTGCGGCCTGAGCTCCGTGAAGCCGAACCGGCGCAGCGTCTCCATGTGCACGAAGATGTCGGGCGTGCCTTCCCCGCGCGTCAGGAAGCCGAAGCCGCGCACGCGGTTGAACCACTTGACCATCGCCCGCTCCCAGTCGCTCTCGGCCTGCACCACGACGTGGGTGCGCTGCGGCAGCTGCGAGGGGTGGATGGCCGTGCTCTCGTCCATGCTGAGCACACGGAAGGCCTGCAGGCCCCGGGGCCGGTTCAGCACCTGGCAATGGACGCGGGCGCCCTCGTACGCCGTCTGGTGCCCGCCCGCCCGCAAGCACGTGACGTGCAGCAGCACGTCTGGCAGGCCGTTGTCAGGAACGATGAAACCGTAGCCCTTGGAGATGTCGAACCACTTGATCGTACCAGCGATCTCGAAGACTTCCAGGCCCCCTGTCGGGTCTACGCCGGCCGGACCCACGCCAGTCGGCTCTGCCCCCCGCTGAGGGGGCAACTTGTCGTCACCCATAAGCTTACCCCGCTTACTTGGGCGGCGCGATCCGAATTCTGCCCTCATCGGAACGCGACGCATTGATGAGGCAAACCTGCCTCGCTCACGCGGGCGATGTCCAGCGATTATTGCCGGTCGGCATCTCAGCCTGTGAAACAAAACGGTCGCAATAGGGTACGATACGAACTAAGTCACTGATAATTCATTTGGAATTTCCGAACCGAGATTTTGGCTTGGTGTATCATCTGCGCACCAGGTCGCAGGAGAAACGGCTTCTGTTGATAACCCCATTGCCTTATCAAGGCGCACCGATTCGGAGAATGCGTGTGATTTTGTTCACAGGCGACCCAGGGAAACCGATTCGTATTGCTGTGGCAACGCCTTGTGGTGCAGACCCTCACATCCTGTGCAAGCGGGGATCCGCGGGTTGTTCAGGGGCGGCGCGGGACTATGATCGGCACCAGCCGCAGTGAGGTTGCAACTACCGAACCCCCTGCATAGGTCCGCAAAATAAGGTCCAAAAGGAGGCACGCTTGCGCTATCTCCACACCATGGTCCGCATCAGCGACGTGGACAAGAGCCTCGACTTCTACTGCAACAAGCTCGGCATGCGCGAAGTGCGGCGCACGGATAGCGAGGCGGGGCGCTACACCTTGATCTTCCTGGCCGCGCCGGAGGACACCGGCCGTGCCAGCACCGAGAAGGCCCCGCTGCTGGAGCTGACCTACAACTGGGACCCGGAGGTCTACGGCGAGGGCCGCAACTTCGGGCACCTGGCCTTCGAGGTGGATGACATCTACGCCACCTGCGAGCGCCTGGCGAGGTCGGGCGTCACCATCAACCGCCCGCCGCGCGATGGCCGCATGGCCTTCATCCGCTCGCCCGACAACGTCTCCATCGAGTTGTTGCAGAAGGGTGAGGCCAGGCCCAAGGCCGAGCCCTGGGCGTCCATGCCCAATACCGGCAAATGGTGATACCCGCGTACGGCCAACTGGGTCAGGTGCGGGAGCGGGGGGGAACTCGCGAGCGCCTCACGCCCTCTTAAGGGCAACGCCGCCGGCGCTCGCAACCTCGGTACGCCAGGTCGGGCGCCGGTTCACCGTAACGATGCGCCACAGGCCGCCGTTGCCGTCGGCGGTGAGGTGGTCGAGCCGCGTGAGCGAGCAGTTGTCGGCCGAGAACGCCAGCGCAGCCTGGGGCGCCAGCCCCAGCGCCAGCGCGATCGCGGCGCGGATCGTACCGCCATGTGTGACCGCCACTATGTCCCGCC
>JAFMSC010000580.1 GCA_017353825.1 Hyphomicrobiaceae bacterium
GGCGGTCCCCAACCTGCGCACCGCGCACACGGAGGAGAACTTGTGCGCCAAGGGCGCCTATGTGCTGGCCGAGGCCGCAGGGGGGACGCGCGATGTCACGATCCTGGCGACGGGTTCGGAGGTAGGCGTCGCCATGCAAGCGCGGGCGCTGCTGGCCAACGAGCGCATCGAGGCGGCCGTGGTATCCATGCCGTGTTGGGAACTGTTCGCCGCCCAGCCGGTTGCCTATCGCGAGGCCGTGCTGGGCTCGGCGCCACGCGTGGCCGTGGAGGCGGCCGTGGGCTTCGGCTGGGAACGCTGGTTGGGCGAGCGCGGCGCGTTCGTCGGCATGGCCGGCTTCGGCGCCTCGGCCCCGGCCGCACAGCTTTACGAGCACTTCGGTATCGCCCCTAGCACCGTTGCCGCCGCCGCGCGCAGGCTGGTAGCATCCTGACCTCGCATCGGTTGCGGCAATTTCTTCGACACTCTTTCTTGGATGGCGCGACACCGTCGTACCCGCACGAGGGGCACCCTGGTCTGGACACCCCTATCAATAGCGGCGGAATGCAATGGACCTCGACAGGCTCAAGACCACCGACGACCTCGACGTAAGCGGCAAGCGCGTCCTCGTTCGCGCCGACCTCAACGTGCCCGTGCGCAACGGCGAGGTGACGGACGCGACGCGGCTGGAGCGCGTGCTGCCCGGCCTCACCGACCTCGCCAGGCGCGGCGCCAGGGTCGTGGTCATCTCCCACTTCGGGCGGCCCAAGGGCGCGCCGGACCCCGAATTCAGCCTGCGTCCGGTTGCACACAGGCTGAGCAAGCTGCTTGGCCGGCCCGTCAGCTTCGCCCCCGATTGCATCGGCGAGGTGGCTGAGAAGGTGGTTGCCTCCCTCACGCCCGGCGACATCGCCGTCTTGGAGAACCTGCGCTTCCACAAGGGCGAGGAGACCAACGATCCCGCGTTCGCCCGGGCGCTGGCGAAGCTCGGCGACATCTTCGTGGGCGACGCCTTCTCCACGGCGCACCGAGCGCATGCCTCCACCGATGCCATCACGCGCCTGCTGCCCTCCTATGCGGGGCCGCTGCTGATGGAGGAGGTGGCGGCACTGCGCAGCGTGCTGGAGAAGCCGCGGCGGCCCGTGGCTGCCGTGGTCGGTGGCGCCAAGGTGTCCACCAAGATCTCGGTGCTCACCAACCTCATCGGCAAGGTGGACAAGCTGATCATCGGCGGCGGCATGGCCAACACCTTCCTGTTGGCGCAAGGGGTGGACGTGGGCAAGTCGCTGGCCGAGCCCGACCTGGCCGAGACCGCGCGCCAGATCATGCACGCGGCCAAGGTGCGGAACTGCGAGGTGGTGTTGCCGGCCGACGCGGTGGTGGCGGCGAAGTTCGAGGCCGGCGCGCCGTCGCGCATCTGCCCAGTGCTGGACGTGCCCGTCGACCAGATGATCCTCGACGTGGGCCCGAAGGCGGTCGCGCATTACACGGGGTTGCTCTGCAGCTGCCGGACGCTGCTCTGGAACGGCCCGCTCGGCGCCTTTGAGGTGCCGCCGTTCGGTGAGGGCACCTTCCAGCTCGCGCGCGCGGCGGCGGCGGCCACTGAGGCGGGCAAGCTCATCTCGGTCGCTGGCGGCGGCGATACGGTGGCGGCGCTCAATCAAGCGGGCGTGACCGACAAGCTCACGTATGTCTCCACGGCCGGAGGCGCGTTCCTCGAGTGGCTGGAGGGGCGAGCGTTGCCGGGCGTCGCTGCCCTCGCGCGCGCGGTGTGAGGGGCTATCGGGTCAGAGACTTCTGCGCGCGCGGCGGCGAGGGGTCTGACCTCGGCTATCCGCCTGCCATGGCGCAGAGTGCCGTTACGGTGTTCCAGTTGCGGGTGGTGGCGCGCACGCCGAGCGTTCGCTCCAGTGCGGTGTTGTTGAGCTTGCTGCGGGCGTAGCCGTTGGGGCAGCAGAGGTAGATCTCCGCGCCGTACGCATGCCAGCGGTCCTCGCCGGCGTGGATGCTGGCGAGCGCGGCGAGACCGGCCTTCGGCGCCGCGTCGGCGAGAAACGTGACGTGCAGCGTCTTATAGTGGGCCTTATCCTCACTGGCCTTATTCCTACGGCCCTTGTCCTCACGGGCCTTGTCCTTACCGGCGGCCTGCTTGAGGAATGGGTTGGCGGCGACCACGCGCTCAAGTTGCGCGGACGTTCGGACGATGACGGAGACGGGC
>JAFMSC010000240.1 GCA_017353825.1 Hyphomicrobiaceae bacterium
CGCCTCGCCTGTCGCGTCTTTAGAGGCCACCCATGCGCGTGCTTGTGGTTGAGGATGATCGTGAAACGGCGCTGTTCCTGCAGCGCTCGCTCAAGGAGAACGGTCACGTGGCCGAGATTGCCGGCGATGGGGAGCTGGGCTTGGCGCTCGCGCGGGAAGGCGGCTGGGACGTGCTGATCGTCGATCGCATGCTGCCCCGCCTCGACGGCCTCGGCCTGATCGAGACCCTGCGCCGGGAAGGCGCCCGCACCCCCGTGCTCATTCTTTCCGCCCTCGGCGCCGTGGACGACCGCGTCAAGGGCCTGCGCGCCGGCGGCGACGACTATCTCACCAAGCCCTATGCCTACACTGAGCTGCTTGCACGCATCGAGGCGCTGGCGCGGCGGCCGGCTCCCGAGGAGCAGGTCACGCGCTACACCGTAGGCGATCTAAGCCTCGACCGCCTCTCGCACAAGGTGACCCGCGGCGGGCAGGCCATCGTGCTGCAGCCGCGCGAGTTCCGCCTCCTCGAGTACCTCATGCGCAATGCGGGCCAGGTCGTAACGCGCACGATGCTCCTGCAGAACGTGTGGGACTACCACTTCGATCCGCAGACGAACGTGATCGATGTGCACATTTCGCGGCTGAGGAGCAAGATCGACAAGGGCTTCGCGAGACCGCTGCTGCATACGGTACGCGGGTCCGGGTACATGATCCGTGACGGTGCTGACTAGGCTTCTGGCGTCGTCCCCCTTCCGCCTGACGGTCGCCTACATGGGCGCCTTCGTTGCGGCGGGGGCCCTCATTGTGCTCTACGTCGCCTGGCAGGCCAATGCGCTCATGACAACCAAGGCGGTCGAGGCGCTTGGGGCGGAGGTGACCGGTCTGCGCGAGCAGTTCGAGAACGGCGGGGCGCGGCGTGTCGCCGCCGCCATCGACGAGCGCGTCAACGAGCCGGGCTCCGGCCTCTATCTCCTGCTCGACGCTGACGGCCGCCGCCTTGCCGGCAACCTGCCACGGTTGCCCGGAGCGCTCGCCCAGGACGGCAAGGGTCACCTCTTCTCCTACCCCCGCGCCTCCGGTGGCAAGAGTCCGCGCGAGCGGCTCGCCATCGGCCTTTCTCTGTCGGTGGCCGGCGGGCTCACCCTGGTCGTGGCGCGCGACATCGACGACCAGCGCGCGTTCGCCGCCGGCATCGGCCGCCTGGCGCTCATGAGCTTCGGCCTCCTGTGCGCGTTGGGCGTCGGCGCCGGCATCCTGATCAGCCGCGCCATGATGGCGCGCATCGAGGCCATCACCGACACCAGCCGCCGGATCATGGCCGGCGATCTGTCGCGCCGCATTCCCGTGGGCGGCTCGGGCGACGAGATGGACCGCCTCGCTCAGAGCCTCAACGCCATGCTCGTGCGCATCGAGGAGCTGATGGCCGCGCTGCGCGAGGTCTCCGACAACATCGCCCACGATCTGAAGACGCCTCTCAACCGCCTTCGCAACCGCGCCGAGTCGGCCCTGCGCAGCTCCGATCCGGTGGCCTACCGCGACGGGCTCTCGCGGACCATCGAAGAGGCGGACGAGCTGATCAAGACCTTCAACTCCCTGCTCCTGATCGCCCGCCTGGAGGCCGGCGCCGCCGCCGAGAGCATGACGAGCGTCGATCTGGCCGACGTCATCGGTGATATCGCCGAGTTGTACGAGCCGGTGGCCGAGGAGGCCGGCCTCCGCCTCGCCGTCGTCAGCAAGCCGGGCCTGGGCACCGTGGCGAACCGCGAGCTGGTGAGCCAGGCCGTCGCCAATCTGGTCGACAACGCCATCAAGCATTGCGCAGCCATCGGCGTGCCCGCCGCCGGCGCCGCGCCCGAGCCACCGGCAATGCCGCCCCCCGAGATCGGCATCGCGCTGGCGCGCGTCGGCCACGTCATCGAGATCGCGGTGTCGGACCACGGTCCCGGCATCGCGCCCGAGGACCGCGAGCGTGCGCTGCAGCGCTTCGTGCGCCTGGAGAAGAGCCGCTCCCGCCCGGGTGCCGGCTTGGGGCTCAGCCTCGTGGCTGCCGTCGCCCGTATGCACGGAGGGTCGGTGCGTCTGGAGGACAACGACCCGGGGTTGCGGGCGGTGCTGTCGATCCCGATACGCTCTCCCGGTGTTGCCCACACCAAGGCGGGCCAGGTATTCTCCGAGACTTGACTTGCTCCTGACACGGGCCCCTGACACGGGCCCCTGACACGGCGCAGGCTTCCTCTCGCCGTACCCCGGGTCGGGGAAAGAAGCCCATGAACGCCGACATCAATGCCGCGCGTAACATTTTTCGGGCCAGGATGTTGGCCGTCGAGCCTGCCAAGCCGACCCCGACAAGGGTCGGCAAGCGCTGAGCGCCGAGAGGAGGTGGCCCATGCCGCTTAAGCGACCGCTTGGAAGCCCCGGCCTGCCTGGGGCGCGTGTCACCAGCGATCGGGCGCGCGAACGGGCGCCAACACCAGAACACCTCAGCCACCTCTTGGTGGTGCCAGCGAATGGCCGTGACGTTGAAGGCTTGCTCGCGCCGTACGCTCCCGTGGCGGTGCTCGCCGGCGCGGACGCACAGGTCATTGTGGGAAGCGATGCCACTGGGGCCTACGCTTCAGAGCTTCCTGCGCCGCACCCAAGCTGTGAACCTGGCGAGCAAGCCCGGCTGCGCCAGGGCGACCCGGCCGTTGCGTCAACGCGCCTCAACCAGCAGAGCGTACCGGCGGACGGCGCTCAACGACAGGCGGGCGGGGCGTGGCTATGGAGCATCGACCAGCCCTCAATCGCCCCATGAATCGCAGGTCGTGACAATCGCAGGTCGTGACAATCGCAGGTCGTGACGGTCGAACCATGCCAACGGGTGATGCTCATACTCACGGCCAGGGCGACCAGCGCCCGCTCCAGGAGCGCATCGCAGCAGCGCCGGTCGTATATGATGGCGAGCGGGCGGCACGTACGCTGGACGAGCTGGCGCGCCGCTGCGGTGCCGAGCCGGGCCTGGCGGCGCTCGGCGGCCTCATCGCCGTCCCCACAACCCGCAACCTCCTGGCCGGCATGTTCGGCGCCTCGCCCTATCTGACCGCCCTCATCGAGCGCGATCCAGCGAGCCTGCAGCGCGCCCTGGTCAGCCCTCCCGACCAGCGCTTTGCCGCCCTGGTGGCCGACCTGACGGCTGCGGCCAACGCCGCCGAAACCACGGCAGAGGTCATGCGCGTGCTGCGCGCCTTCAAGGCCGAGGTGGCGCTCCTCATCGCGCTCTGCGACGTGGGTGGGGTGTGGCCGGTGATGACAGCGACGCACCGCCTGTCGGAAGCTGCCGACGCCGCTGTGGCTGGGGCGGTGCGCTTCCTGTTTCGCCAAGCCCACAAGAAGGGCGAGTGGCTGGCGCCAGAGCCCGAGGGCTACATCGTGCTGGCCGTGGGCAAGCACGGCGCCTTCGAGCTCAACTATTCCTCCGACATCGACCTCATCGTCTTCTACGACACCGCCGGCGTGCGCCTACGCCCCGCCTTGGAGGTCCAGACCTTTCTCGTGCGCTTGACCCGCGGCCTCGTGCGCCTCCTCACCGAGCGCACCGAGCACGGCTACGTATTCCGCACCGACCTGCGCCTGCGTCCCGATCCCGGCTCCACGCCGGTGGCCATGTCCACCGACGCTGCGCTCAACTACTATGAGTCCGTCGGGCAGAACTGGGAGCGCGCCGCCCTCATCAAGGCGCGCCCCGTGGCCGGCGATATCGCCGGCGGCCACCGCCTGCTGCAGGACCTGGCCCCCTTCATCTGGCGCAAGTATCTCGACTTTGCGGCCATTGCCGACATCCACGCCATGAAGCGCCAGATCCACGCGGTGCGCGGTTTCGGCCGGATCGCGGTGGCCGGCCACGACATCAAGGTGGGGCGCGGCGGCATCCGCGAGATCGAGTTCTTCGCCCAGACCCAACAGCTGATCGCGGGCGGGCGCCAGCCTGCCCTGCGCGCGGCCGAGACGCTGGTGGCGCTGGAGCGCCTCACCGCCGCCGGCTGGATCAAGCCAGAGGTGCGCGACGACCTCGACCGGGCCTACCGCTTCCTGCGCACGGTCGAGCACCGGCTGCAGATGATCGCCGACGAGCAGACGCAAACCCTGCCCGAGGACGCCGACCGGCTCCTGCGTCTCGCCCGCTTCTGCGGCTTTTCCGAGGGGGCCGCCTTTGCTGCGCGCCTCAGGGAGGAGCTGGAGCGGGTCCAGACCCACTACGCGCGCCTCTTTGAGCACAGCCCCGCGCTTACCCGCGGCGACACCAACATGGTGTTCGCCGGCGAGGCCGACGACCCCGGTACGCTTAAGGCTCTGTCCGGCATGGGCTACAGGCGCCCGAGCGATGTGATCGCCAGTGTGCGCGCCTGGCACCACGGACGCTATCCCGCCGTGCGTACGGTACGCGCCCGGGAGCTTCTGACGGAAGTGCAGCCGCTGCTGATCGAGGCCCTCTCGCGCACGCCCGACCCGGACCATGCCTTCATCGCCTTCGATCGCTTCCTTGCCGGGCTCCCCGCTGGTGTGCAGCTGTTCTCCCTCCTTGAGCGGAACCCCGCGCTCCTGGAACTGGTGGCGGCCATCATGGGCACGGCCCCGCGCCTGGCCCGCATCCTGGCCCAGCGCCCGCGCGCCCTCGACGCGGTGCTGACGCCGGGCTTCTTCGGCGCCCTGCCGAGCGAGGCCGAGCTTGGCGCGCTCATCGCAAACGAACTCCGCGGCGCCGTCGATTTCCAGGAGGTTCTGGATCGCGCGCGCCGCATCGTGCACGAGCAGAGCTTCCTGATCGGTGTGCGCGTGCTGACAGGCTCCATCGGCGCTGCCCAGGCGGGTGGCGCCTATGCTGTGCTCGCCGAGCACATGATCGGCGCCATGCAGGCCGAGGTGGAGCGCGAGATGGCCAGGGTGCACGGCGAGGTGCCCGGCGGGGCGATGGCCGTGGTCGCGATGGGCAAGCTGGGCGGCAGGGAGATGACCGCCGCCTCCGATCTCGACCTGATCGTCGTCTACGACTTCGACGCCCGCGCGGCGGCGTCGGACGGCCCCAAGCCGCTGCCTCCCACCAACTACTACACGCGGCTCACACAGCGGCTGATCAGCGCGCTCTCCGCGCCCACCGCTGAGGGCAACCTCTATGCGGTGGACATGCGCCTTAGGCCGTCCGGGCAGAAGGGTCCGGTGGCCACCCAGCTGTCGAGCTTCATCGCCTACCAGCAGGGCGAGGCATGGACATGGGAGCACCTGGCCCTCACCCGCGCCCGCGTCGTGAGCGGGCCGCCGGCCTTGCGCGCCGCCGTGCAACAGGTGATCCGCAGCGCCCTCACCCGCCGCCGCGACGCGGCCAAGACGGCGGCCGACGTGCGTGACATGCGCGCCCTGATCGAAAAGGAAAAAGGCACCGGGGACAGCTGGGAGTTAAAACAGGTGCGCGGCGGCCTTGTCGACATCGAGTTCATGGCCCAGTACCTGCAACTCGTGCACGCCCACCTCCACCCCCAGGTTCTGAGCACGAACACCGTTGACGCGCTTGCCAACCTTGAGCGGGCCGGCCTGCTCCCGGCTGCGGCAGCGGACGTGCTGGTGCCGGCCGCCCGGCTGTTTGCTAACCTTACCCAAGTGTTGCGACTTTGCGTCGACGGCGCGTTTGTCGCCGACAAGACCGCCCAGGGCCTCAAGGGCTTGCTGGTGCGGGCCGGCGAGGCGCCAGATTTTGGGCGCCTGGAGGCCGATTTGGCTGCCCGGCAGGCGGCGGTGGCGGCACTCTTCAGGCAAATCGTAGCCTGAGCCCGACAGGATCGGGCCCCGCGGCCCCGCGCGACGGGTAGGCGTTGCTTTGACCGTTGAGGGAGCAGCAGGACCGCGTTTTTTGCCGTATGGTCGTGCCCGGGGAAAGGGGCGAGGCTGGTAATCGCGGCGAGGCGAGATCGGGTGCTTGCACGCAAAGTTGGGGCCGGGCCGGCTGGGAAGCTGGGCCTTGGCGAGGAGGACGAGGCTGCACTGGTCGGGCGCGTCGCCGCGGGGGAGGCGCAGGCCTTCCGCGCGCTCGTCGACCGGCACCTGCCGACCGTGCTCGCCATCGCGCGGCGGATGCTGCGCGACGACGCCGAGGCCGAAGATGTGGCCCAGGAGACCCTGCTGAGGCTCTGGCGCAACGCCGCCAGGCTGGAGTTGGGAGAAGGTGGCGTGCGTCCGTGGCTGCGGCGGGTCGCCGCCAACCTGTGCATCGATCGGGTGCGCGCGCGACGCAATACCAGTCTGGGCGACGCGCTGCCCGAGGAGGTCGAGCCGCCGAGCCAGATGACGCGCTTGGTAGAACGGGAGCTTGGCAAACGGGTCGATGCGGCGCTGAAGGCGCTGCCCGAACGACAACGATTGGCGCTCACCTTGTTCCACTACGAGGGTATGAGCCAGATCGAGGTCGGCGAGATGATGGGCATCTCGGATGAGGCGGTCGAGTCGCTGCTGGCGCGGGCGCGCCGGGCTCTCAAGGCCGGCCTCAGGGAGGAGTGGCAGGGTCTGCTACCGCAGGCGGACTGAAGTCATGAACAGGTCTTGAAGACGGGTGTCGGAATGACGAGTGCGAGCAAAGCAAGCATGACATTGGCCGAGTTCGAAGGGCTGCTCGATATCTACGGTGCGGACCGCACGCGCTGGCCCGCGGACGCGCGCGCCGCCGCCGCGCATCTGGCCGCCAGAGACGTGGATGCCTGCCAGCTGCTGGCCGAAGCCAAGGCGCTCGATCGCGTGCTGCAGAGCGCGCCGGTGCCGGCGTTGGCGGTC
>JAFMSC010000581.1 GCA_017353825.1 Hyphomicrobiaceae bacterium
GAGCCGGCGCGCCAGGCCGGCACCCTTCGCCGTTGCCCGCAGCCGGCGCTCGCGCCGGTCCTCCACGCCGGTCTGTTGCGCGATCCAGCCCTCGTCAACGAGCTGCTTCAGCACGGGCGCGAGGCTCTGCTTGGTAATCTTCAGGATCTCCAAGAGGTCGGCGACACGCAGCCCGGGGTTGCGATCGACGAAGTGCAGCACGCGGTGATGCGCGCGTCCCAGCCCGAACTTGCTCAAGATCGTATCGGCGTCGCGCGTGAAGTCCCGGTAGGCGAAGAACAAGAGCTCGATGACCGTGACCAGCCGGGTATCCACGACCGGCAGGGACGAACGCATTTCCCTCGGCTCGGCCGGCGCAGCGCGGTCGTTCAGCGCGTCGGTGTTTATGTCAGCCATGTTGACTTATGTGACCCCGATTGTTAGGGCTGGCAAGCCAATTGTGTGCATCACCACCGCTGCCCGCAACCCTTTTTCAGGGGTTTTTCGCAGCCGGCGCCGGACGCGTAAGCGCCGCGATGTCCCTTGAGCCAAGGGGTGTCCCAAACCAACAGATGTCCCAAGGCTCGAGCGTCCTCGGCCTGGGTGAAGAGGCCCAGCAGGAGAGTGGCATGGTCGATACCGCGCCTTATCACGACCGCGACGGTTTCGTCTGGTTCGACGGGAAGCTCATTGCCTGGCGCGAGGCCAACATCCACGTGCTCAGCCACGCTCTCCACTACGCCAGTGCCGTGTTCGAGGGCGAGCGCGCCTACAGCGGGGAGATCTTCGAGCTGACCCAGCACAGCCAACGCCTTTATGACGGCGCCAAGGTGCTGGACTTCACCATCCCCTACAGCGTGGCCGAGATCGACGAGGCCTGCCGCGACACCATCAGGGCCAACAACCTCACCGACTGCTACGTGCGCCCGATCGCCTGGCGCGGCAGCGAGCAGATGGGCGTCTCAGCCCAGGCCACCAAGATCCATCTGGCCGTCGCGGCCTGGGATTGGGGCTCCTACTTCCCCATGGAGGAGCGCCTCAAAGGCCTGCGGCTCACCATGGCGAAATACCGCCGCCCCGATCCGGCCACCGCGCCCGCTAAGACGAAGGCGGCAGGCCTCTACATGATCTGCACCATCGAGAAGCACCGCGCGGAGCGGGCAGGCTATGCCGACGCCCTGATGCTCGACTGGCGCGGGCATGTGGCCGAGTGCACCGGGGCCAACATCTTCTTCATCAAGGAAGGTGTGCTGCACACGCCGACGCCAGACTGCTTCCTCGACGGCATCACGCGCCGCACCGTGATCCGCCTGGCTGGGCGCCGCGGTCTGAAGGTGGTGGAGCGCACGATCCTGCCCGAGGAGCTCGGCTCGTTCTCGGAGTGTTTCGTGGTCGGCACCGCCGCCGAGGTCACGCCCGTGGCCGAGATCGCCGAGCACACGTACAAGCCCGGCAAAATCTGCGAAACACTGATCAACGACTACACCGCCGCCGTCCAGCCCAAGCAGCGCGCCGCCGAGTAGGACCGATTATAGCGGAACTTGCGCCCCCAACGGATCGAGCCGAGGGATCGGGGCTGGGCGCGCGATAATCCGGGACCCAAGACTCTGGGGCCACAAGACTCTGGGGCCACAAGACTCTGGGCCACAAGCTCGCTGCCATCCTCCCGCCCTGGTACCCACGTCTCGCCGCGGCCGCTCGCCGGCATGACAAGGGCGTGGCCGTTCGGGCACATGCTTCCACCTGCGCGCAACCATAGCGCGCCCGGAGCGTTGCAGCTGACGGAGCTTTGGGCCAAGACTGGGGAGGGCTCGAAACCTGTCCTGGGGCGGGCATCATGCGAACTGTGCGCTGGAATGTGGTTGCGCTGCTTGTCCTGAGCAGCGTCGGGTGGTCGACCGTTGATGCAAGTGCTCAGCCCATGGGGCTCGTTCCAAACCGCGACTGCCAGACCCTCCTCACCTGCAGGTTCACCCGCGGCGGCTTCTATCGCGGATGTCTGTCGTCCTACAGCTGCCGCGTGTGCAGTATGGTGGCAACCCGCTGCCACATCGACCCGTCCAATCGGGTGTGCCGGCAGCTGCTATGCACCTGGGGCTAGGAGCCTGTCCAAGTAATGCCGGCAGGGAGAGCGCCGTAGAATGAGATTCCCTCAGCCATCAGATCGGCATCCTCTTCGGCCGTGTTTCGCCGGCTCTCGCAGCCCAG
>JAFMSC010000582.1 GCA_017353825.1 Hyphomicrobiaceae bacterium
GGTGCCGCCCATGACGAGGTTGCCCACCGAGACACGGCGATCGCCGATCCGCCCCGCCACCGGTGCGCGCAGCTCCGAGAACTCCAGATCGAGCGCGGCCTGCTTCACGGCCGCCTCCTGGGCCGCCACGGTGGCCTCGGTCACCGACTTGGACTGAATGCGCTGCTGATAGGTCTGCTGACTGATGATGTTGCGGCCAACGAGGTCCTTGCCGCGTGCCAGGTCGGCGGTGGCGTAGGCGAGGTTGGCCTTGGCCTGTGCGAGATTGGCCTGTGCCTGGTCCAGCGCCACCTGGTAGGGCCGGCGGTCGATGGTCAACAGCAGGGCGCCCTGCTTGACGAACTGGCCGTCAGTGAAGTGGATGGCGTCGAGATATCCCGAGACGCGCGCCCGCACCTCGACGGCGTCCACCGCCACGAAGCGGCCGACGAACTCGACGTGGTCGGTGACGGTCTTGGTGACGGGCCGCGCGACCGTGACCTGCGGCGGAGGCGATGCAGCCGGTGCCGCGCGCGGTGCCTCCGCATCGCAGCCCGCCAGCGCGATGCCCAGCGTCGCGATGAGAGCCGCGGCGCACGTGGGGATGGTGACTTGCGGCATGAGAACCTATCGGCGCAGGAGAACCCCGGCGGAGCGAAGGCCACGGTTCATTGAAAGCCCATGGTGCCGTCAGCGCAGCAAACGCATAGGCGTTCCAATGCATGTGAGGCAAGTGTGACAATTACCTAATGCAATTGGCTTTTCTACCTGACTTCCTGATCTCGCGGTCGTCCATCGTCGGGATTGGGGCGTGGGCTCCCCGCCTTAGCCCAACTTGCGCAAGTTGGCCCGACTTGGGTCAGGTTGGGTCGAGCGACCGCGAGACCCAACGTTGGCCCGGCATCGTCTTGGAATGTTGGGTATTGGCGCGGGGCGCTGCGCCACGCTCGAGCCCGGCCTAGGGGGGGCAGAGGCTGGCGAGCCAGCAGCGGACGCTGGCGGGCGTCATGAAATCGGCGCGCTCGGGCGTGAAATGCTCGCCAGCAACGGTGAGGCCGATGCCGCCCAGCCGCTCGGCGGCCCTGATGGCGGGTTCGTCGCCGTGGTCGTCGCCGATCATGATGGGGCGGCGGCCCTGGAACTCGGGCAGCGTCATCAGCCAGGCAAGGCCGGTGGCCTTCGAGTGGGCCTTGGGCACGATGTCGATGACCTTGCGGCCGGTGCGCACGGCAAAGCCCTTCCAGGGTCCCAGGGCGCGCCCCAGCTCCAGCTTCAGTGCTGTCCGTTGCTCAGGCGCGTTGCGGTAGTGCACAGCAAGGCCCGAGCCCTTGTCCTCGACCAGGATGCCTGGCCGGGCCTTCGCCACATCACGCACGGCGGCGGTGAGGCCATCGGGCACGAGGCCGGCCAGGAGCGCCGTGCCCCCGTCGCGCCCGTTGCGCGCCTCCGCGCCATGCACACCCGACACGGCCAGCTTGAGCGGGGCAAAAAAGCGATCGGCATCGGCGACGCGCCGGCCGGTAATAAGGGCAACGGCGCCGCCAAACGTGTCGGAGAGATCGGTCAGGGTGGCGACCAGCCCGGGCGGCACTTGGACGGCGTCGGGCGTCGGCGCCATGTCGAGCAGCGTGCCGTCGATATCGATGAATAGGGCGCACGCGTCGGCGCGCACCTCAAGGCCGTCGAGCCGCCCCGTCCCCGTTGCCGGAACATCTTGCATCTCAAGTCGGTACATGATCACCCGAATATGGAAGCCGTGGGGCTCTACTCCCAGTACAATTATGCTAGTGCGACCATGTGCGCACGGAAAGCTGTTGCTCGTGCGTTGCGATTTCCGAAACAATCGTCTCGCGCGACAAGAGGCCCGTGTGCGTATCTGCGAACCGCACCACGCTCGCGGAGTTGACGGCGGCGGCGCGCAGCGCCTCCTGGGGCTGCTGGCCGAGGGCGATCGCCGCCGTGAAGGTGGCATTGAAGGCATCGCCGGCGCCAGCCGTTCCCATGACCTTGGTTTCCAGGCTCGCTGGGCAGAAATGGATGGCGTCCTGGGTACCGAGGAAGGCCCCGTTGCGGCCGTCGGTCACCACCACGAAGCGCGGACCGAGGCGCCGCAGCGCGTCGAAGAAGGCGGCAAGGCTCATGTCGTGACCGCCGCCGACCAGGCCGCGGGCAGCCAGGCGCGGCGGCGTCTCGCCAGGCGCCAGCGG
>JAFMSC010000583.1 GCA_017353825.1 Hyphomicrobiaceae bacterium
CCGGCGTGACAGGCCGTTCTGACACCTCAGGCTCAATGGTCCGCTGAGGCGAGCAGAGTGAGGCGTGGGACTCATATCCGCGTTCGCTTTGCCGACACCGCTGCGGTCACCGACTCTCTCGGCCGCAGGCGGGCGACGAGCACGGGCGGAATGTCTGGCAGGTGGCTCCAGCCGAAGGGAGGGTGAGGGTCATCACTGGGGGCCAATGCAGGTTCGTGGAGTCCGTCGAGCACAAGGCCGGCGGCGAAGGCGGCGCCGAGGAGCGCGCTGAGTGGTCGGTGAAAGTAGAGATGCGGCTCGGGCTCGTCGGGCATACCGGCACCCAGCAGCGGAGGCACGTTCAGGTACTGGTGGAGCTTGACAAACGACGTCGTGACAACGTGGCCGCTACGGTCCTCCTGCTCGAGGCCGAGAACGCTGACGCCGCCGATGTTGAAGGCAGGGTGCAACACCGAAAACACGAAGCGGCCGCCGGGCTTGAGCAGACGTTTCAGCGCATGCATGAGTGGATCGATCGTGGCCATGTCCATGAGTCCCATGTTGCAGACAGCCGCGTCGAAGCGAGCTTCGCCGAGCGCGGCCAGCGCACGTTCGTCCGTCGCGTCAACAAGGTGATAGTCGATCTGCCGAGGGCGGTCCGTCTCACGTGCACGGGCGAGCTCCAGGAATCGCACGCTGAAATCGGTGGCAACGACCCTCGCGCCGAGGTCGGCCATGCGGCGAGAGAAGACTCCGTTGCCGCATGCGATTTCGAGGATCAGTTCACCCGGCTGCACGCCGAGCAAGTGCTCGCTGGCAGGGCCGATCAGCTCGCGCTGAAACAGATTGCCGTCGCCCATGCGCGCGTCCCAGAAATCGGCTTTGCGATCCCAGACCTCACGGGCGGCGAGATTCAGGTCGTCGTGCATCATCCGAAAGTGAAGCAGATGACTTCACTGCCTGCCACGCCGCGATAACAGCAGCACTCGCCAGCGGCATTGAGACGGACACCGGGGCAGCTCGCGATCAGCGGAGGTTCCCGCGCGCGCCGCTAAGCTAGGAGGTGTTGCGCTGCCCATCCATCTGCTGAAACGAGGTGAACCCGACAATGGACAAGCTGGAATCCGCCAGCAAGCTCTTCGCGGCACTCAACGACGGCACGCCCGCGGCGTTCGACGCCGCGGCGCCGGCGCTGGCGCCGAACGCGTTCATCATGGCACCCGTCCGCGGCGAAGCCACGGGCCGCGAGGCCGTGATCCAGAACCTCAAGGGTGCCCAGCCGGCTGGTGCCGCCGAGTGGGAAGGGCCAACCGAGGAGCCGCGTGGCATGCGCATCACGGCCAGGACGCCGGGCGGGCAGTTCCCGGGCGTCACCTGGCTGCTGACCTTCGACGCGCAGGGCCAGATCGCGCAGGTGCTGGAAAGCCGCCTGCGGGCGGGGCCAGCGAAGCCCGATCCGCTGCGCATCACCGAGGCGATGGCAGCGGCAATCAACGGCGCGATGGACAATGGCACGCCGACGGTGCTGGGCTACGTCAACGAGCAGGGCGCGCCGCGGCTGTCGTTCCGTGGCACGACCCAGGCCTATAGCCAGGACCAGCTCGCCGTGTGGGCGCGCTACGAGGATGCGGGCTTGCCCACGGCCATCCAGAACAATCCGCACGTCTCGGTGGTGTACTACGCACAGGGCAGGGGCAACCTCATCTTCGAAGGCCGGGCGCACATCGACAATGACCCGGCCGTGCGCGACACGGTGTTCGACCACTCGCCGGTGGTCGAGCAGCGGGCGGATCCGGAGCGCAACGGAGTGGCCATCATCATCGACGTCGACAAGGTGACTGGCCGGTTGAGCGGCGAGCGCGTCAACATGGCGCGCGCGACCTGAGCCCGAACCCCAGGCGGCTGTCTGGCAGCGTGCTGGCGAGGCAGGCGCAGCGGCCATCGTCCTGCCGACGAAAGGCGATGGCGGCCCTGGCCAGCTCCTCGGCCTCGCCCAGCGTGCGGCCTATCACGATCAAGCGCAGGGCAGGGATCGACAGCACAACGTGCTCCGAACCGCTGTCTTCGATCTCCACGCGGTAGCCGCCCAGCATCGCCCACCTCCTTTGCCCCGCTGCCACGCTCGCTGCGCCTGCCTTCTCGGGGCCAGCCGAGCATACGCCCGCACGGGCATGCTTGCTCCCGTCCGCCTGGCCAGTTGACGCCAC
>JAFMSC010000241.1 GCA_017353825.1 Hyphomicrobiaceae bacterium
GCATCTCTACGGCAAGCGCCAAGCCCGGCCCGGCCGCAAGATGGGCCACATCACCCGGCTTGCCGCGAAAACGTGATTGGACCGTCAAGGCTGGACGCGCGCCAGGAAATAGGCGAGGTCGGCGAAATCGCCGTCGGTGAGGCCGCGCACGGCTTCGGCCATGGCCGCCTGGGTGCCGACGCGGGCGCCGGCGCGGTAGTCCTGCAGGGCCTTGACAAGATAGGCCTCGTGCTGGCCGGCAAGGCGCGGCATCTGCTCGCGTCCCGAGAAGTCGGCGTTATGGCAGCTGGCGCACATCCGCTGCGCGGCCAGCTCCGCGGCGCGCTCGTAGCGAGCGTCGTCTTTGGCGTCTGCGACAGGCGTCGGCGCGGGCAGCTTGGCGACGTGCTCGGCGATCGCGGTTAGCTCCGCGTCGGTTAGCTCTTTGGCGATGAGGTTCATCTCCTCGCTCTTGCGCCGCCCCTCGCGGTAGAAAAACAATTGGTACATGACGGCGAGCTTGGGCTGGCCGCCGATATGGGGAATCCGCGGGTCGCTCGACCGCCCGTCGGCGCCGTGACAGGCGGCGCACTGGGCGATCTTGTCCTGCAAGGATTGGCCGATCGCCGCCCCGCCCGATCCCACCAGAAGGGCTGCCAGCGCCCAGGCAGCGAGCCGTCTGCGCATGACGGGGTCAGACCCACAGGGTCTGACCCCATCTCGGCTAACGCCCATACGAGACGCGATAGAGGGCACCGTTATGGTCATCCGAAACCAGCAGCGAGCCATCAGGCATCGTCAATATATCGACAGGCCGGCCCAGGTACTGGTTGTCCTTCACCCAGCCCGTCAGGAACGGCTCCACGTCCTTTACCCCGCCGTTATTGTCGAGGTAGGCAACCGACACGTCGGCGTACTTCTTGGTGCGGTTCCACGGGCCGTGGCGGGCGATGAAGATCGCGCCCTGGTACTTCGCCGGAAACGACCGGCCCGTGTAGAACTTCATGCCGAGCGGTGCTGCATGCGGCCCAAGCGTCGCTGCCGGCTTCACATAGTCCGCGCATGACTTGCCCCAGCCGAACTGCGGGTCGGTCATGATCCCGGAGTGGCAATAGGGGTAACCGAAGTGGTCCTTGCCGGGGTTCTTGACCACGTTGAGTTCGTCGAGCGGCATGTCTTCGGACAGCCAGTCGCGCTGGTTGTCGGTGAACCACAGCTGCTTGGTCTGCGGGTGGAAGTCGAAGCCCACGGAGTTGCGCACGCCGCGCGCCACGATCTCGCGCCCGCTGCCGTCAGCGTTGATGCGGAAGATCTGCGCGTACTTCGCGGGGTCTGGTTCGCAGATGTTGCAGTTTGCCCCCACCGGCACGTAGAGCTTGCCGTCGGGTCCGAAGCGCAGGTACTTCCAGCCGTGCGGCACGTCGCCCGGCAGGTCGGTAAAGATGTCCACCGGCTGCGGCGGGTTGTCGAGCTTGTCCTCGATATTGTCGTAGCGCATGATCTTCTTGGGCGTCGCCACGTAGAGCGAGCCCTTGTTGAACTCGATGCCGCTCGGCAGCTCCAGCCCGGACAGGATGGTCTTGACCTCGCGCTTGCCGCCCTTCTCCGTGATCGCATAGATCTTGCTGGCCACGAACAGCGAGCTGACGAAGATAGTGCCCTTGTCGCCGCGGCGGATAGCGCGGGCATCGAGGATGCCGGGTTGGTACACCTCCACCTTAAAGCCGGCAGGCGCCTTGAGCTTGGGGAGCTTGTCGGCCTCCGTCGTCACCGGCGGTTGGGCCACGGGCGCCATCTCCGCTCCCGGCCCCGACTTCGGCTTGCCGATGGCCCAGAACGGGGGCTCCTCGTCCTTCTTCTCCTGCGCGTAGGCCCCTGTCACGTAGGCCCCTGTCACGTAGGCCCCTGTCACGTAGGCCCCTGTCATGTAGCCCCCTGTCATGGACAGGAGACCCGCAGCAATAACCGATGCGGCCAGGCCGCGTTTGTTCAGCAGGCGCATGACGCTCCTCCTCCTAAGATTGGCGAGACTTCTATGAGCCTGCGGCACGATGGGGCCGGCAGGCCTGCTCCCTCCGCCTTGACTGAGAGAGGTTAGTCCTCGGTTTTGAGTCATGGCAAGCCGGTTCCGTGCCTAGCATGTGTCGGGGGCACAACGACGGCGGGCCGAGGCTCAAGGTGCGATTGGCGAACCTCGGCTCGGCTAGTCGTCATCTCCTGCGGGTTTGGCCCTCTGCGAGGGGTGCACCTTGACCCCACTGCGCCTCAAATCCGTACCCCCGGTCGGCGTCACGGCGGGCCTTGTCGACTTGGCCGGCCCCGGTTGGGAACCGGAGGCCGGCATTGGGATCAGCGCCCTGGCGTCGCGCTCGTGACCATCGCGAAGCCACGAGGCCAGCGCGATCAAGATGACGGCCAGCGCCATCACCAGGAGGCCCACGCCTACCCTGGTGGGAGGCGTCGCGGCGATGGCGGGCTGCGGAGCCGTCGGGCGAGGCGCCGCGGCCGGAACCGGCACACTCGGCCGCATCAAGCCTGCCACCACCGCAATCAGAATGCAGAGCAACCCGGCGATGACCTGCATCATGGCAAATGTCTGCTGGTCGATGGCGGGAGACGCTAGGAGCGCGCCGAGGGCCAACCCCAGCAACAGCACACCCACCACGGCAAACACGGCGGCCACGAAAATCCGCATTCTCGATGCCCGGTTTTTTTTTGGGTTGCAGAAGGCGTTCGATCCGATAGCGGACACGCGAAAGAAGGCGCACGCTCGTCGTTTCCCTTCCTACATGGAGTCGCGCCGCCGCAACAGCGCTGGTGGCGAGATGGCAAGAGGCGAGATGGTGGGATTTGCGGCAAGCGCGTGGAGGGCGCCGCGCTTCACCCTTGAGGCAGAGCGCGGTCATATCGGCGAGGCTTGGCTCAGACTCACGGGTCGCTACTCACCGCCTCACCGTTCACCAACTCACCATTGGCCTTGCGTCCCCATCTCGGCTAGCGTGGTGGGACGCTGCCTGCCGGGAGACCGCATGAACGCTGACGCCAAGCTCGAAATCGGCCATTCCGCCTGCCCGCACGATTGCCCGTCCACGTGCGCGCTTGACGTGGAACTCCTGGGAAACCGCATCGGCCGAGTCCACGGCGCCAGGGACAACAGCTACACCGCTGGTGTCGTGTGCGCCAAGGTCGCCCGCTACGCCGAGCGCCTGCATCACCCGCACCGGCTCCTGCACCCCTTGCGCCGCAAGCGGTCCAAGGGCGCGGGCAAGGGTTCGGGCCGGTTCGAGCGCATCTCCTGGGAGGATGCCCTCGACATCACCGCCGAGGCAATGCTGGCGGCCGAGCGCCACCACGGCCCCGAGGCCGTCTGGCCCTACTACTACGCCGGCACCATGGGTCTTGTGATGCGCGACGGCATCAACCGCCTGCGCCATGCCAAGCGCTACTCGGGCATGCACGCCACCATATGCACTACGCTGGCTTGGACCGGCTTCATCGCCGGCACCGGTCGGCTCGCCGGTGCTGACCCGCGCGAGATGGCCCAGTCGGACCTCGTGGTGATCTGGGGCACCAACCCCGTCAATACGCAGGTCAACGTGATGACGCATGCCACGCGCGCCAGGAAGCAGCGGGGCGCCAGGATCGTGGCCGTCGACGTCTACCGCAACGGCACCATGCAGCAGGCCGACCTCGCCCTGTGCCTCAGGCCCGGCACCGACGGCGCGCTTGCCTGCGCCGTCATGCACGTGCTGTTCCGCGACGGCTATGCGAACTGGTCGTACCTGGATAAGTATACCGACTGTCCGCGCGAGCTGGAGGCGCATCTGGCCTGCCGCACGCCGGAGTGGGCCAGCGCCATCACCGGTCTGTCGGTGGACGAGATCGAGACCTTTGCCCGCATGGTCGGCACCACCCCACGCACTTATTTTCGTCTCGGCTACGGCTTCGCCCGCGCACGCAACGGCGCCCACAACATGCACGCTGCGCTGTGCATCCCGGCCGTCACGGGCGCCTGGCTGCACGAGGGTGGCGGGGGGTTCCACAACAACGGCGCCATCTACCACTGGAACCGCTCGCTGATCGAGGGCCTCGACGTAGTCGACTCGGGGGTGCGCATCCTCGACCAGTCGCGCATCGGCCCTGTGCTGATTGGCGATCCCGCCGACATCAAGGACGGCCCGCCGGTCACCGCGCTCTTCATCCAGAACACCAACCCGGTGCAGGTGGCGCCCGAGCAGCGCAAAGTGAAGGCCGGGTTCGCGCGCGAGGATCTGTTTACCTGCCTGCACGAGCAGTTCATGACCGCCACGGCAGAGATGGCCGACGTGGTGCTGCCTGCCACCATGTTTCTTGAGCATGATGACATCTATCAGGGCGGCGGGCATCAGCACATCCTGATGGGTCCCAAGCTCGTCGAACCGCCGGGCGAGTGCCGCTCCAACCACGAGGTGATCTGCGCGCTCGCCAACCGCGTCGGCGCCGACCACCGCGGCTTCCGCATGAGCGCACGCGAGATCATCGACTGGACGTTGCGCAATTCCGGCTGGGGCACTTTGCCGGAGCTGGAGGCCGCCAAGTGGATCGACTGCCAGCCGGACTTCGCGAAGGCGCACTACATCGACGGCTTCGCCTACCCCGACGGCCGGTTCCGCTTCAAGCCCGATTGGGACGACGTGCCTGCGCCGCGCGCAACCTCCATCCGTGTCAAGGCCGATATGCCGGCCTTGCCCGACCACTGGGACGTGATCGAGAACACCGACGAGCGGCACCCCTTCCGCCTCGCCACCAGCCCGTCACGCGACTACCTCAACTCCACCTTCAACGAGACGCCATCGAGCCAGGCGCGCCAAGGCACGCCGCGCGTCAAGGTGCATCCCGAGGACCTCGCCGCCCTCGGCCTCGCTGATGGCGCGCGTGTGCGCATGGGAAATGAGCGCGGCGAGATCGTGCTCAAGGCCGAGGCGTTCGACGGCGTACAGCGCGGCGTCGTCATCGTCGAGAGCATCGCGCCCAATGCACATTTCGAGGGCGGCGAGGGCATCAATACGCTCACCAGCGCGTGGCAGGGCGCACCCTACGGTGGCGCCGCCTTTCATGACAACCACGTGTGGATCGAGGGGGCGTAGGCGCGATGCGATGGGCATGGCACCTTGCGTCTGCGGCTTGCCTCTTGCTCTCATTGCTGGGACTTGTGGCGGTCACGCAATCTGACGCCCAGCAGGCGCCGCCCCAGATCCCGGACGAGGTCGTGCGCCGGATGATCGAGCTCGGTCTAAAGAACATTCAGCGTGGGCTGTGCGGCGGCCTCGACGGCTGCGCGCCTGCCACACCGGAGGAGTTCGAGCTGCCGCCGATCACGATCCCGCAAGCGCGCATCGCCGTGGTGGTCGGGACGCAGTCAGCGCTGGCCCGCTGGTGCGGGCTCGACGCCGACCGTAGGAGCGTGGCGCCGATGCTGCGCCAAATCCGGCAGAAGATGCGGTTCAACGAACGCCAGGTGGCCCTGATGGCCGTCATCCACGGCATCCAGCAGAGCATCGTGACGGACGGGCTCAAGGCGAGAGGCGAGTGCAACGAGGCCACCCGCCGCGACCTCGATGCGCAGCTACCCAAGGACTGAGGAGGAGCCCGTGTCGAAGGCCGTCACCTATCTGAACCCTCCGAGTTCTACCCCGCCAGCCGGCATGTACAGCCACGTGGCGCTGATGGCACCGGGCGAGCTGGCGTTCATCGCTGGCCAGGTCGCCGTGGACCGCTCGGGCGCGTCGGTGGGCGTCGGCGACATGACTGCCCAGGTCGCCCAGGTGTTTGCCAACATCGGCGACATCCTGAAGGACCTCGGCGCAGACTTCGAAGCGGTGGTGCAGCTCACCACCTATCTCACAGGCGCCGACAACATCTCCACCTTCATGTCGGCGCGTACCGCTCTGTTCCCGAAGCTGTTCCCAGGCGGCAAGTATCCGCCCAACACGCTACTCGTCATCGACCGCCTGGTAAAACCCGAGTTCCTGGTCGAAGTTGCCGTTATCGCCCGCGTGCCGGGGTGAGATGGCCCGGCTCCTTCTCCAAGGCGCACCAGAAATTATCAGATCAGACGTGCTGCGCAGAGATGACTCATTTCCGACTTGCGATTTCCGGCGCCGGACGGTGCGCTGGCTTGGAGCGCGCGCCGCACGCCCTATGCCTTGGGCTGCGGCACGATGCGGATGTAGGGTTTCGGCGCCTTCCAGCCGTTGGGATACTGCTTGCGGGCTTCCTCGTCGGAAACGGAGCCGGAGATGATAACGTCGTCGCCGCTCTTCCAATTCACCGGCGTTGCCACCTTGTGCTTCGCGGTGAGCTGCAGCGAGTCGATCACGCGCAGCACCTCATCGAAGTTGCGGCCCGTGGTCATGGGGTAGACCAGCACCAGCTTGATCTTCTTGTCTGGCCCGATCACGAACACGTTGCGCACCGTCTGGTTGTCGGCGGGCGTGCGCTGGGTCGGATCGCCCGAGACGCTGGCGGGCAGCATGTCGTAGAGCTTCGATACCTTGTAGTCGGTGTCGCCGATGATTGGATAGTTGGGCGCGTAGCCTTGCGTCTCCTTGATGTCAGCTGCCCAGCCGGCGTGCCGGTCGATGGGGTCCACCGACAGACCGATGATCTTCACGCCGCGGCGGTCGAACTCGGGCTTGATCTTGGCCATGTAGCCGAGTTCGGTGGTGCACACCGGCGTAAAGTCCTTGGGATGGGAGAACAGGATGGCCCAGGAGTTGCCGATCCAGTCGTGGAAC
>JAFMSC010000584.1 GCA_017353825.1 Hyphomicrobiaceae bacterium
GGCCAGGCTGCGCCTCAACGCCAGCGCCGTGCGGCCTGGCGAGGCGCTGCTTGCCTTCGGCTCCGCGCACGTGCCCTCGCACCAAGGCCTGATGCTCAATCTGAGCTGGTCGGGCGACCTCGTCGAGGCCGCGGCCAACCTGTTCTCGGCGCTGCGCGCGCTTGACGGGGCGCTCACAGCCTCGGACACGAAGGCTATTGCAGTGATGCCCATCCCGGAGCAGGGTCTTGGCGAAGCCATCAACGACAGGCTGCGCCGCGCAGCGAAACCCGAATGAGCCAGCCCCAGAGCCGCAGCGAAGGCGCCCTCACCCCCGATCTCGTCGCCGGCTTCGCCGCCATCGTGGGTGCGCAGCATGCCCTCACCGACCCCGACCAACAGCTGCCTTACCTGCGCGAGTGGCGCGACCTGTACAACGGCCGCGCGTGCGTCGTGCTTCGGCCCGGGTCCACCGAGGAGGTTTCCAGGGTCCTGACGCTCGCGAACGAGCACGGCCTCCCCGTGGTGCCCCAGGCGGGCAACACCGGGCTCGTCGGCGGCCAAGTCGCCATGCACGGCGAGGTCCTGCTCTCGGTGGGCAGGCTCAAGCGCGTGCGCTCCCTCGACCCGCAGGGCTTCACCATGACGGTGGAGGCCGGGCTCACGCTGGCTGAGGCACAGGCGGCGGCGGACGACGCCGACCGCCTGTTCCCGCTCAGCCTGCCCTCGGAGGGCAGCTGCCAGATCGGCGGCAATCTCGCCACCAACGCCGGCGGTGTCGGCGTGCTGGCCTACGGCAACGCGCGTCAGCTGGTCCTGGGTCTTGAAGTGGTGCTGGCCGATGGGCGCGTCTGGAATGGCCTCAATCGGCTCAAGAAGGACAACACGGGCTACGATCTTAAGGACCTGTTCATCGGCTCAGAGGGCACGCTGGGCGTGATCACCGCGGCGGTGCTCAAGCTGTTCCCCAAGCCCGCCGAGAAGGCGACCTCGTTCGTGGCCCTCGCCGACCTCGACGCCGCGCTTGCCCTGTTCAGCCTCGGCCAGGAGATCGCCGGGCCTCATTTCACCGCCTTCGAGGTCATGGCCCGCATCGTCCTGGAGACGGTGGTCAGCCACGTTGAAGGCGCGCGCAACCCGTTGCCGGGCTCGCACCCCTGGTACGCGCTCCTGGAGACCTGCGGCCTCAAGGCCGACGGCACCGCCGAGCGGCTGCTCACCGACACCCTCACCGCGGCCAGCGAGCGCGGCATCATCACCGATGCGGTGATCGCCAGTTCGCTCACGCAGGCGCGCGACTTGTGGCGGCTGCGTGAGTCCTATTCAGAAGCGCAGAAGCCGCTGGGCGGCAGCGTCAAGAACGACGTGTCGGTGCCGGTGGCCGCCATCCCCGAGTTCATCCGACGCGCCGACGCCGCGATGGAGCGTATTTGCCCCGGCGCCCGTCCCATACCCATCAGCCACTTCGGCGACGGCAATGTGCACTACAACGTGTCTCAGCCCGAAGGCATGGCCAAGGACCGGTTCATGGCGCTGTGGGACGACATGGTGCACGCGGTTAACGAGATCGTGCTCGACCTCAACGGCTCGATCTCAGCCGAGCACGGCATCGGTGTCATGAAGCGTGCCGAGCTGGCCCGGGCCAAGGGCCCCCTTGCCATGGACCTCATGCGCAAGATCAAAGCCGTGTTCGATCCCAGGGGGATCCTCAATCCGGGCAAGGTCCTGTAACCGCGACCGGGCCCAGAGCGGCGGACCGGGCAGCAGCCACCGACGCCACAACAGCGGGTTGGCTTGCGGCGCCGGCGCTTGCCAGGCCGGTCCTCCTGGGTTAGGTGGGCCCTGGGCAGCATCCTGGGCGGCATCCTGGGCGGCATCCGCCGGCTCGCTCTTTGCCTCCCCGATCCCGCCTCGCCAGAGCACCTTACAATGCCGGCCTCCGCGCTTATGACCGTCATGATCCTCGCCGCGCGCAAGGCGGGCCGCGGGCTGGCGCGCGACTTCGGCGAAGTGGAGCAGCTGCAGGTGTCCGTCAAAGGTCCTGCCAACTTCGCCTCCAGCGCCGATCACCGCTCAGAGGAGGTCCTCTACCGCGAGCTGTCCAGGGCGAGGCCCGGCTACAGCTTCCTCATGGAGGAGCGCGGAACCGTGGAGGGACCCGACCAAACGCACCGCTGGATCGTCGATCCGCTCGACGGCAC
>JAFMSC010000242.1 GCA_017353825.1 Hyphomicrobiaceae bacterium
CGGCAATGGCCGTGCCGCCGAGCGCAGCGGTAGTCGCGACCGCGGCACCGGCACCGAGCTGCGGCGCCCCGGAGACGAGGCCGGCCGCGATGCCGGGCACGAAGATCGCCAGGCCGAACACGGCGATGGCCGCGAGGATGGTCGAGGCGGCTTGGGCGAGCGTGATGCCGCCGGACGGGCGGATGAGCGTTCCGAACAGCGACGAGCCGATGCCGACGACGATCGCCAGCACCATCAGCTTGATGCCCGAGGAGATCACGTTGCCAAGCACGCGCTCGGCCAGGAACGCCGTCACGCCGAACAGGGCGAACGGCACCAGCACGAAGCCCGCGAGCACGGTGAGCTTGAACTCGACGATGGCGATGAACAGCTGGACGCTGAGGACGAAGAAGGCGAGCAGCACGATCAGCCACGCCAGCAGCAGCACGACGATGGTCACGAAGTTGGAGAAGAACGTGGTGATGCCGATCAGCTCTCCCGCCTTCTCGATCAGCGGCCGCGACGCGGAGAACCCCGTCGAGGCCACGAACCCCGGCCGCATCAGGTCGGCGGCTGTCAGGGATGCGCCGGATGCCTTCAGCCCCAGCCCGGTGAAGGACTGGAACACGATATCGGCGAAGCCCTTGAAGTTGCCGAGCAGCAGGGCAAAGAAGCCGATGTAGAGGACCTTGCGGATCAGCTGGGCCGGGACGTTGTCCTCGGCCACGAGCGCCCAGAACAGACCCGCGAGCGTGATGTCGATGGCGATCAGCACGCTGGTGAGAAAGGCCACGTCGCCGGACAGCAGCCCGAAGCCCGAGTCGATGTAGCGGCTGAAGGTCTCGGTGAAGCGGTCGATGATGGAGAGGTCGTCCATGTGATCCTCTGAGCATGAGGCAAAAGCTTCGGCCGTCGCCGGCAACGCGTGCCGCCGTGAGGGGATTTCGGGTGTTTGCTGTCAGGTCGGTGTGCGGCTACCGCCGCGGTCCTGGGCTCGGCATTCTGAGACTCCAACTCATTTGCGTGCGGCGTAGGCAGTGCCGTTGCCGAGGAAGGTCTTGAAGCGCTGGCGCGCCTCGTCCTCGGCGGCGAGGTCACGCGCCTTGGCGGTCGTCTCCGCGCGATGCTGGGCCGCGAGCAGTGCCAGCAGCGCGAGGGACTGCTTGACGTTGAGGGACGTGAGCTCGTTGCCGGCCTGAGCCGCTTCGAGCGCGCCCCCGGCGTTGCGGGAGCGGCCCATGGCGGCGGCCAGGAGGCTCGTGTCGCTGCCGATGCCGTCGGCCACCTGACCCTGCACGAGGGCGGAGCGCTCGAACACGGCGTACGCCTCATCCCACCGCGCCTTGGCATTGCGCAGCGCGACGTCGTCCGTCAGGGCAGCCGACGTCCGTCTGGGGAAGAGCTGCTCATACCCACTTTGTGTTGCCGAGAGGCGGAGCGCGATGCCCTGACCGGCGGTGAGTTGGCCCTGCAGAGCGGAGAGCGTGCGCTGCAGGTCCGGCGACAGCGTCGGCCCAAGCCGCTTCAGGTTCTGGTCCATGCGCGCGATCATCAGCGCCTGGTTCTGCAGGAGGCGGACCTGGTTGTTGATCTGCTCCAGCGCGCGGGCCGCCGTAGCCAAGTTCTGCTGGAAGTTGGCCGGGTCGAACACCGTCAGCTGTGCGGCGGCCTGGGGTGTGCACCATGCCACCACGCCGGCAACGACGGGCATCGCAATCCTCGCATGTCCTCGGGGTCTCATCGGCCGCTCCTTTGTGCTTTGCCGGCCACGACGCGGAAGGGCGAGAGCCGTTCCGCCATCGGCGGTCCCCCGGGAAGACCGGGCAGCGGCGGGACCTCGGTGCGGGCAAAGGTCCGCGCCGCTGCCTTCGGTGCAGGCGGCCCGGCGTCCAGGGAGGGCGGCGCCGAGACATCCTGCACCTGATCGATTGGAGCGGACGGTTTCTGGACCGCCGGAACGGGGGATGCCGGACCCGCCCAGCGCCCGATCAGCTCACCGGCCCACGACATGCCCTTGGCCTCGAGGAAGCGGGCCGCGAAGCCGCCCCGGTCGCCAGCGGCAAGGCATCGGTCGATGAGCTTGTGATCGTCCGGCGTCGAGGCGCCGCACAGCGCGAGGGCCACGGGGCCGAGGCCCAGCTCGAACAAGCGGTTGCCGCGGGCGGTCTGGGCGTAGTAGTCGCGCTTCGGCGCGGCCGTGCCGAGGATCTCGATCTGGCGTGCATTGAGCCCGAAGCGCTCGTAGACGCCCTTGGCCTGCGGTTCCAGCGCCCGGTCGTTGGGCAGGAAGATGCGGGTCGGGCAGCTCTCGATCAGGGCCGGCGCGATCGACGAGCGCTCGATGTCGGCCAGCGACTGGGTCGCGAACACCACGGCGACGTTCTTCTTGCGCAGGGTCTTCAGCCACTCGCGTATGCGGGCCGCGAACAGCGCGTCGTCGAGGAAGGTCCACGCCTCATCCAGGATCAGGAGCGTCGGCCGGCCGTCGAAGCGCGCCTCCAGGCGGTGGAACAGATAGGTGAGCACGGGGGGAACAAGCGCCTTGTGCGGCATCAGCTCTTCCATCTCGACGTGCAGCACGTCGGCCTTGGCCAAGTCCTCGGAAGCCCCGTCGAGGAGGCGGCCGTATGCGCCCTCCAGCGTGTAAGGTGCCAGCGCCGCCACCAGCGCGTTCGACTGGACGAGGACGGCGAGCCCCGTGAGCGTGCGTTCCTGCCCGGGTGCAGACGCCAGGCTCTGCAGCGCCGTCCACACGGCATCCTTCACGTCAGGCGTCACGCGCACGCCCTCACTCGTGAGCAGCGCCGTCACCCACTGCAGGGCGAAGGCGATCTCGCCGGGCTCGTCGATGCGTGCCAGCGGCTGCAGCGACAGGCTCCCTTCGAGGCCGAGCTCGATGCTGGCTCCGCCCATGGCGAGCGTGGCGGCGCGTGCGGAGCGCCCACGGTCGAACAGGATCACCTGGGCGCCGATGAAGCGGCGGAACTGCAGGCCGAGGAGGGAGAGGAGGACGGACTTGCCGGCTCCGGTGGGGCCGACGACGAGGGTATGGCCGACGTCGCCGACATGCAGATCGAGCCGGAACGGCGTGCTCCCCCGCGTCTCCGCCATCATCAGCGGCGGAGCCTTCAAGTGCCGGTTCACCTCCGGCCCGGCCCAGACCGCCGACACCGGCATCATGTGTGCGAGGTTCAGGGTATGCACGATCGGCTGGCGCACATTGGCGTAGGGGTTGCCGGGAAGCGAGCCGAGCCAGGCTTCTACCGCGTTCAGGGACTCGCGGATGGTGGTGAAGCCGCGGCCGTTGACGATGCGCTCGACCGCCAGCAGCTTCTCGCCTGCCACTGCCGGATTGCTGTCGGAGACGACGATCACGGTGGTGAGGTGGCCGAAGGCCACGTCGTCGGCGCCCAGCTCCTCCAGCGCCTCCTGAGCGTCCATGGCCTTGTTATCGGCGTCGGGATCGACGAGCGCGCTCTCGCGGTTGAACATCACCTCGCGCAGGATTGCCCCGACCGACTTGCGCTTGGCGAACCACTGCCGCCGCAGCCGGGTCAGCGTCTTCGTCGCCTGCGTCTTGTCCTCGGAGATCCAGCGCGTGACCCAGCGGTAGGAGAACCCGAGGTCGTTGAGGGCATCGAGCAGCCCCGGTGTGGTGGCATTGGGGAAGCCGAGGACGGTCAGCATGCGCAGGTGCTGGTCTCCCAGCTTGGGCTCGATACCGCCGAGGAAGGGCGTGTCGCACAGGATGGCGTCGAGGTGCGCCGGGATCGGCGGCACTGCAATCGGATGGCGCCGGTTGGAGATGGTGCCGTGCAGGTAGGCGAGCGTCTCGGCATCGCCGAGCGCCTCGGCCTCGGGCAGGACGGCGGAGAGCAGCTCCAGCGCGCGGTCGGTCTCGGTCCGGAAGTATTCGAGCTGGGCGTGGGCGTCCGGCTCCAGCGCCTCGCCCTCGGTGCGCTCGTAGATGAGGCGCTGGGCACGTCCCTCGCGGTCGGGCGGCGGCAGGTAGAGGAAGGTCAGGCAATAGCGGCTCTCATGATGCGCCCCCTCGGCGCTGAAGGCGGCGTAGCGCTCCTGGTCCACGAGCCACGAGGCGGCGTCGGCGAAGCGGGCGCCGGGATACTGGTTGGCGGGGACGCGCTCGGCCTCGAAGAACAGCGCCCAGCCGTCGCCGAAGCGTTTGAGCACGTTGTTGAGCCGTGCCGTGATGGAGACCAGTTCCGCCTCGGTGGCGCTGTCGAGGTCCGGGCCGCGATAGCGCAGCGTGCGCTGGAACGAGCCGTCCTTGTTGAGGACGATGCCGGGACCGATCAGGCAGGCCCAGGGCAGGTAATCGCAAAGCGCGGTGGTGGTCTTGCGGTACTCGGCGAGGTTCAGCATCGAAGCGCTCCTTTGTGGCGGGTGTGGCGCGACAGGACGGTGAGGAAGGCTGGGTCGTGGCGGGTGACCCATACGGCGATCGTGTGGCCGGCGAGCCAGAGCAGGACCCCGGCGATCCAGAGGCGCAGACCGAGACCGATGGCGGCGGCGAGGGTGCCGTTGAGGATCGTGAAGCTGCGCGGCGCACCGGCGATCAGGATCGGCTCGGTCAGCGCGCGGTGCAGCGGCACCTCGAAGCCTGGCAGCGATGACGGTTGTCCGAGCATGACGGGTCACTCCGTGGGTCAGTCGATGAGGGCGCCGCCGGCGAAGGAGAAGAACGACAAGAAGAAGGAGGTGGCGGCGAAGGCGATGGAGAGCCCGAACACCACCTGGATCATGCGCCGGAACGCCCCGCCCATGTCGCCGAAGGAGAGGCTCAGCCCCGTGGTGATGATGATGACGACGGCGATCACCTTGGCGACCGGGCCCTCGATCGACTCCAGGATGCGCTGCAGCGGTGCCTCCCACGGCATGCCCGACCCGGCGGCGGCCGCGGCGTGGGTCGATGCGACGAGGGCGAACGCGGCAAGGGCGAGCCGTGCGATGCGCCGGCGCATGGATCGGTCCTCCCTCACGACACGACATGCAGGGCAGGTGCGGCGGCGGGGCCGATGAGGTAGCTGCCGTCGTCGTCGAGGCCGAGAAGCTCCAGGATGCTCTCGACCCGGCGCTCGCCGCCGCGTCCCCTTATGAACACGAGGAGGTCGATGGCCTCGGCGATGAGCGGGCGCGGTACGGTCACGACGGCCTCCTGGACGAGCTGCTCAAGCCTTGTGAGAGCCGCCTCCGCGGAGTTGGCGTGCACCGTGGTGAGGCCGCCCGGATGGCCGGTGTTCCAGGCCTTGAGCATGTCGAGGGCCTCGCCGCCCCTGACCTCGCCGACGATGATGCGGTCGGGGCGGAGCCTCAGCGTCGAGCGCACGAGGTCGGCCAGCGAGGCGACCCCCGGCTTGGTGCGCAGCGCCACCACGTCCTCCGCCGCGCACCTCAGTTCGCGCGTGTCCTCCAGGACCAGCACGCGTTCGCCCAGGCTCGCCACCTCGGCGAGCAGCGCATTGACCAGCGTCGTCTTGCCCGACGACGTGCCGCCGGCCACCACGATGTTCCGCCGCTCGCGCACCGCCGCCGCGAGCACGTTTGCCTGCGGCGGCGTGAGGATGCGCGCGGCCACGTAGTCGGCGAGACGAAAGGGCACCTCGGCCGGCTTGCGGATCGAGAAGCATGGTGCCGTCGCCACCGGCGGCATGACGCCCTCGAAGCGCTCCCCCGTGTCGGGGAGCTCGGCGGAGACGATCGGGGCCTTGTCGGTGACTTCGCGGCGCACATGCGCCGCCACCAGGCGGATGATGCGCTCGGTCTCAGCCGCTCCCAGACGTTCGCCGGAGTCGGTGCGCCCGCCGGCGGCGCGGTCGATCCACAGCCGGCCGTCAGGGTTGACCATCACCTCCAGCACGCTTGCGTCGGCCAGCGCGGCGGCAATCGCCGGGCCGAAGGCCGTGCGCAGCATCTGCCGGCGGCGGTTCTTCGCCTCTCGCGCGGCGGGCGTCGCAACCAGGGACAATTCAGGCATCGGGCTTCTCCATTGCAGGGGAATGGCCGTTGGCTCTCGGGTTGCCGGCAGCGCTGCCGCCGGCGGGCGCCTGCCGGACCTTCTGCGCTACGTCGTTGCCGATGGTGGCGAGCAGGTCCGGGCTGTGGGTCGCGATCGATTCCAGGACCTCGGAGACAAGCCGGCGGTCGGACGCGAGCCGGCGTCCGATCTGGGCGACGAACACCTGGAAGCGCTCCTTGCCGAGGGCACGTGCCGGCTGCTGCTCGCGCTGGCCCAGCGGCGGCGTGATCGTGAGGTAGTAGCGCACGAACAGCGAGATCATCTCGGCGATGATGACGGTGTCGCGCTTGAGCGTGGCGATGGCTCTCGACTGCT
This sequence comes from Hyphomicrobiaceae bacterium, assembly GCA_017353825.1. Lineage (GTDB taxonomy): Bacteria > Pseudomonadota > Alphaproteobacteria > Rhizobiales > Hyphomicrobiaceae > AWTP1-13. The sequence goes on from JAFMSC010000242.1 coordinate 6,332, forward strand.
CGTCGAGCCGGCGCAGCAGTGCGTCTCCGACCATCGGGTACTTCTCCGGGTAGAGGCGCCGATCGAGCGCCTCCTCCACGATGGCCGACTTGGAGCCCTGGCGCAGGCCGGCGACGCGCTCGAACCGTTCGGCCAGCTCCTGCGGCAGCAGGACCGAGTAGCGCTTTTTTGGCGGCGGCGGCTTTGGCCGGCGGACCCGCTGAGCTTCGGTGTTCATCACTACCGCTCCAACAGAGGAGTGAGGTCATCGTCGTCATGGGCAGGCTGGGCATCGGCTTCCGCGCCGCTTTCGGCCTGGATGTCTTCCACCGGGTCGTGCCGTTCCGGCTCGGGCGGTCCCCCGTGTGCGATCTCGAGCGCCGGTGCCTGCTCGGGCGCGCGGCCGGCGCTGGCCGAGATGAGCTCGGAC
>JAFMSC010000243.1 GCA_017353825.1 Hyphomicrobiaceae bacterium
GGCCCACCGAGAAGACGAAGCCGGGCGCCCCGTACCTCAACACTTCGATGAGCGCTTTCTGGCCCGCAATGAACCCGCCGCAGGATGCAAGCGTCTTGCTGAGCGTACCCATCAAGATGTCAATCTTTGCCGGATCGATTGCAAAACGCTCTGCAACCCCCCGGCCGGTGCCACCGAGAACCCCGAGCGCGTGCGCGTCGTCGACCATCAGCCAGGCCCCGTAACGCTCCTTGAGCTCAATGAGCCCAACGAGGTCCGGGATGTCTCCTTCAGTGGAATAGCACCCCTCGACGATCACCAACGCATTGCGGTGGGCCGCGCGGGACTCGCGCAGGGTCCGCTCGAGAGCATCCAAATTGTTGTGCCGAAAAGTCAGGCATCTGGCGCGCGAGAGCCGCGCTCCGACAACCACGCTGTTGTGAACGAATTCGTCGAGCACGATAAGCCCATCCTCGCCCATCACAGTGCTGATGGTCGAGACGTTGGCCGCGTGCCCGCTGACGAAAGTCAGCGCGCTCTCCACGCCGCAAAACTCGGCAAGTTCCGCCTCCAGGGCCTGATGCAGGGGAAGCTCACCGGCGACCATGCGGCTGGCGGAAACGCATGTCCCATAATCGCCGAGCGCCGACTTGGCAGCCTCAACAACACCAGGATGCTGGCTCAGTCCGAGGTAGTCACATGTGGCAAAGTTCAGGTACGGTTTGCCAGCAATGAGCGTCATGGTACCGAGATGGCCGTCCTGCCGTCTGAAGAACGGGTCTTCCAGGGAGAGCATTCTGCCGATTTTTCGGTGATGCTGGATGGATTTGTAAAGGGTGAGATCCGTGAACTGCCCGGGCCGGTAGGAATTGGATTGGCCGGTGTTGACGCGTTCATTTGCTCCGCCGGCCCTGCCCGGGACTCGCCATCGCTTCACTGCAGCATTGATCGTCTCGCTTAGGGTCCAGCTCATCGGCCAAGCTCGTTAACATTGGTCCTGCGGGTTTTGTTGCGCGTGCTTCGGTGTGTGAAAGAAGCGGCTTTTCCGTGTAAAAACGAAAGCCGCGGCCAAGGAAAGCTCGGATTCGCCAATCCACGAGGCGTCCCAATCGGATGAGCATGTATAGGCGAAGCGGGAACGCGATGAAGGAGCGCCCGCGATCGACGCGTCTCCTGATGATCGCGGCGGCGCGCTGCGGCGTCATCTGTAACGGCAAGGCGCCAACGTGATGCGCCGTTTGGGCGGTCTTGATGTAACCGGGACAAACGATCGAGACAGAAATGCCTTCGCAGGCGAGGTATTCGCGAAGGGCCTCGCCGTAGACAACCAGCCCGGCCTTGCTCGCGCTGTAACCCGGGGCGTCCGGCAGGCATTGCAGGGCTGCGAGTGACCCAATGAGCACGATCCGCCCTCGCCGCCGCCGCCGCATTCCGGGCAGCACCGCGCCGATCGTTATGGCTGCCCCTTCGAGATTGGTGCGTATTAGCCCAAGGACCTCTTCGATTGTCTCCATCTGGCCACCGGCGCCGTGACCGGTGTACACACCAGCATTCACAAACAGGAGATCGATGGGATGTTCGGCATCGAAGGCGTCGATCCAGCGCTCGAGCGCAACTTGATCCGTCACGTCGATGGAGCCGGTTAGGCAGCGCGCTCCCGTGTTGGCACAGCACGCCGCCACATCATCGAGACGCCGTTTGTTCCGAGCGATGAGTCCGATTGTGCGTCCCGCCTCGGCATATTCGACTGCAAGAGCCGCGCCCAAGCCGGAGCTTGCACCTGTGATAACGGTTGCATGGTGAGCCATTTGCAGGGCCGACCCCCCTCGCGCTTGGTGGCCAAGTAACGCGACCGCCCGGCCGTAGTTCCAGCGGCTCGAGCAACGGCCAAGCTTGGACCACCTCGCCCACTCACGTCGGGGCGCGGACGAACCAGACGCGGGAACCCACCAGACGCGGGAACCCATGTGAACCCATGTGTGCCGGCACAATGCGGCGCGGTGGCCTGGGATCGGCGCCCCCTTCGTTGCGCGGACGAGGAAGCAACCAGCCTCGTGTTGGACGCGGAGCACGGGCAGGCCCACGCTTTGGCTGGGCCAGGGAACCCTGCTCAGGTGCGCAGATGTGCCAGGGCGTCAATTGCGCCGTGCGCCATGGCGAAGTAGGCCGGGTCCAGCTCGATGCCGATCGCCCGGTAGCCTAGGGCCGCGCAGGCAGCGATGGTGGAGCCGGCGCCCATGAAGGGGTCGAGCACAATGCCTTCCCCGAGCGGGAGGGCCGCGTGCACGATCCGGCGCATGAAGGCCTGCGGCTTCAGCGAGGGGTGCGGCGCGAGCCTTCGTTCCGCCGCGCCGGTAGGCGCCGAACGGATCACATCGCCGAACGGCTCCGTGGAGGAGATGCGTCTGAGGCCGCCGGTCTTCCACTTGCGCAGGTTGTCCTGCACGCGGCCCTCGCATGGCTTGCGGAATAGGCCCCAGGGCTCCCAGCCCGAGCGCGGCATGACGCTGACGCCGACGAATTCCAGGTGCGCGTTCTTGGGCCGGTCGCCGCCGCGCAAGGTCTGCACCAGGCGGATAATCTCGCCACGCTTCTCGAATCCGGCCTCGACTAGAGCCCCGTAAACCAGGTGCGACAACAGTGGGTTGGTGGCGATGAAGACGTGGCCGCCCGGCACGACCACGGGCAGCGCCGCGCGCGCAAAAGCCTCGAAGAAGCCGATGAGCGCCCCGCGATCCTCCGCATTGAGCACGGTGAAGCGTGGCAGGGGGCTGCGCCGGCAGCCGTCGAGCGTCGGCGGGATGCGCCAAACCCCGCCGCGGCCGCGGCGCAGCTTGCGTTTTTCGGCCTCGGTATATTCCTTCAGGCCGTAGGGGGGATCCGTAACGATGGCATGCACCGAGTTGGCCGCCCGCGCCGCGAGCCACGCCAGCCCATCTCCTAGCCGGATTTCATATCGGGTCAGGCCCTCTGGGTCTGACACCGAAGCGCCAACGCGGTTTTCAGCGCCAGCGTCGGCCGCAGACAGCCCGACAGTCTTCATGGCCGCGCTCGGTGAGGCATCCTCCAGCAACGGGTGCCATGGGCCAGGCCCCCGCAGCGTTTGACCCCGGCTACCGCTTCGCGCGGCCCCTGCGGCCGGCGGAATCGGCGTCGGGCTCCTCCCGCGGCGCGAAGCGGCCGGGACCGTCCTCGGCCTCCACGGCCTCATCGCCCTCGGGGGCGGCCTGCAGCATCTGGTCGACGATCAGGCCGGCGTTCTGGCGGATGGACTTCTCGATCTCGGCCGCCATCTTTGGGTGCTCCTTGAGGAACGCCTTGGTGTTCTCGCGGCCCTGGCCAATGCGCTCGCCGTTGAAGGAGAACCAAGCTCCTGACTTCTCGATGATGCCGGCGCGTACGCCCAGGTCTACCAGCTCGCCCGTCTTAGAGATGCCCTCGCCGTACATGATGTCGAACTCGACCTGCTTGAAGGGCGGCGCCACCTTATTCTTGACCACCTTGACGCGCGTCTGGTTGCCCACCACCTCATCGCGCTCCTTGATTTGGCCGATGCGGCGGATGTCGAGGCGCACAGAGGCGTAGAATTTGAGCGCGTTGCCACCCGTGGTCGTCTCCGGGTTGCCGAACATGATGCCGATCTTCATGCGGATCTGGTTGATGAAGATCAACATGCACTTGGACTTGGCGATCGAGGCCGTGAGCTTGCGCAGCGCCTTGCTCATGAGGCGCGCGTGCATGCCGGGCTGCAGCTCGCCCATCTCGCCTTCAAGCTCCGCCTGGGGCGTGAGTGCCGCCACCGAGTCCACCACCAGGACGTCCACGGCGCCGGACCGTACCAGCGTGTCGGCGATCTCCAGGGCCTGCTCACCGGCGTCGGGCTGGGAGATGAGCAAATCCTCCACCTTCACGCCGAGCTTCCTGGCATAGACCGGATCGAGCGCGTGCTCGGCGTCGATGAAGGCGCCGATGCCGCCCTTCTTCTGCGCCTCGGCCACCACATGCAGCGCTAGTGTGGTCTTGCCCGACGATTCCGGCCCGTAAATCTCGATGATGCGGCCACGCGGCATGCCGCCGATGCCGAGCGCGATATCGAGCCCCAGGGAACCCGTCGACAGCGCCTCCACCTCGATGCGCTCGTTGGCGCCGAGCCGCATGATGGAGCCCTTGCCGTGCAACTTCTCGATCTGGGCGAGTGCCGCCTCCAGCGCCTTCTGCTTGTCCATGCTACCCCCTTCCACGACACGCAGTTGCGGCTTGTCCATGGGCTGGCCCTTATTTCATGAGTTGCAGATGGAGGCAAAAACGCGACTCTGTTGGATAGATGTACACTGTTTGTTCCTCCCCTGCAACCCCCCAACAGCCAGCCGCTCAGGCTACCGGTGCCCTCTAGCTTGAGTCGGGGTGAAAGGGGCAGGCGAAGTGCGAAGGAAGTCAGAAGCCGGAGCTGAGAGCACGGAAAATGGGAATGTCCCCCGTTAACTGAACCAGTAGGTTGACCTCCCTATGCCCTCGCGACCTCGAGCCAAGCATGGATGACATAACCATTACAGCAGTAGCTGGCGTGCTGCTGTTCGCTGCGGGCAATCTCCTGCGCTTCCTGCTCCGCGCTTGCAAAGGCTCAACGCGGTGAGCCGATAGACACTTCGGCCATGTGTTTGACTTCTTCTCGAGAATAGCAGGAACAGCTGGCCTGATCTGTCTGGTGTTCGGGAAAGGGTGGCAAGGCATCGTCTACGCGCTTGCCACGACTTTGGCGGTCTCGATCTATGTTCAAGCTGCCGCTTTCAGGCTGAAAGAGCGGATCTGATGATCGGCCTGTTGCTGTCGATGGGCACCGGCCATCGGCGTGTTCTCATTGTCATACTCTGGCGATAGATTCTCTGGCGATAGATCGTAGGACATTCAGTCGACGGTATAAATCCCGAGATGCGCTCGACGCACGGTCTTGATTTCTCATTTCTGACGCTTGACTTCCCGCCTACCGCCCCGCGCGCAGCCGCTCCAACAGCTCGGCCGTGGGATAGGAATCGGCAGGCAGCCCGAATCTCATCTGCACCGCCTTGATGGCGCCGCGCGTGGCCGCCCCGAGCCGGCCGTCGATGTCGCCGACCTCGTATCCGCGCTGCGCCAGGAGCTGCTGCAGCTCCTTGATCTCCTCGAAGGTCAGCTCAGGGATGGGTTGGGTGCCGCGATGCATGGGCGGTGCACCGGCCAGTCGCGTCCCGAGGTAAGCCGCCGTCAGGCAGTAGTTGAGCGACTGGTTCCACTGGAGGTAGACCTGGAAGTTCTGGTAGGCGAGGAACGCCGGTCCGAAGCGCCCCATCGGCAGCACGAGCGAGGCCGGCACGCCATCGGCCGGCAACCGCCGGCCATCGGCCAGTGTCACGCCCCAGTCGGTCCACTTTGAGCGGGGGTGCTGGATGGCAAGGTCGGCCTGGTCCCATGGCAAGTTGGCGGGCACCCGCACCTCCTGCAGCCACGGCTCGTCGCGCCGCCAGCCCAGGTGCACGAGATAGTTCGCCGTGGAGGCGATCACGTCGGGCACGCTGGAGATGAGGTTGCGGCGCCCGTCGCCGTCGTAATCCACCGCGTGCTCCATGTAGATCGAGGCCAGGAACTGGGTCTGGCCGAGCTCGCCGGCCCACGATCCGATCATCTCGACGGGGGCGAGGTCGCCGCGATCGATGATGCGCAGCGTGTCCATCAGCTCGGCCCGGAACTTGTCGCTGCGGCGACAGTCGTAAGCGAGCGTGGCAAGCGCGCGCAACACCGGGAACTTGCCCATGCTGCCGCCGTAGTCGCTCTCCAGAGCCCACAGCGCGGCAATAACGGGCCCCGGGACGCCGTAGTCCTTCTCCACCCTGGCGAACAGATCGCGGTGCTGCCTGAGACGCGCCTGGCCATTCTGGATGCGGTTCTGCGAGATGAGCTTGTCGGAGAACGACAGGAAGGCCTGCGAGAAGAAGCTCTGCTTGCGGTCGCGGGCGATCACGGCCGGGTCAAGCGTCACCCCGTCGAGCGCAGCGGACACGGTGGCCCGCGAGATGCCGGCAGCGATGGCCTCCTTGCGGAAGCCGTCGAGCCAGGTATCGAAGCTGCCGGTGTTGCGGCAGTTCGGCGGCGCCGATGCCGGCCCCGCAACTGTCGTCTGAGCCGACGCAACCGGCACGACTGCGCTGGCGAGAGCCATCACGGCCGCCCACAGCGCCAGCACTGCCTTGCCGTGATGCATGAGCGTCCTCAAAGGCCAAAGCGCCTGGTGCCAAGCGGGTTCTCGGGCTGCCCCGATTCCGCCAGCCGGGACCTTGTTTGGGTCAGCCTTCGGGGCAAAGCTCGAAAGCCTTATCAAGCGCCTGTGCCTGGTTGGGATATTCCCCGGCGATGTTGCCGTTCTTGGCGTAGGCGGCGATGAACGCCTCGGCCTCGCGCGCCTCCGACCCGGCATTGACGTCGAGTACCGTGAAGTTGACGACCTGGTCGACCACCGAGCGGATGATGATCGACTTCTGGCCACCGTAGCTGGCCGTCCACACCCGGCACTTCTGGTTGGCGGGGGGCGGTACGGAAGCTTCCGGCGAAGGCTTCAGCTTGGCGGCACCGGTCGCCGCTGCGCCCGCGAGCGCGAGCCGCGTGCTGCCGGCCCCGCTGTCGCGCGTGTTCTCCCCAGTGCTGTCGCCGGCATCCGCCTTCGAGGCAGCAGCGGCCGTGGTGCTGGCATTGGCCTCAGCAC
>JAFMSC010000244.1 GCA_017353825.1 Hyphomicrobiaceae bacterium
ACGAGCCGCGCCGCGCCGGACTTGAGGCGCCACACATTGGCCAGATGCGTCTTGCCCGCGCGCGCCGGCGCCACCACCACCACCGACGCCTGCGGCCAGGCGGGCCACAGGTCGACCATGTCGGCCGCTGCCTTGTTGGAGGGGCTGATGAGGAAGTCGTTTGCACCGAGGGCGGGGCGGTGCGGCAGGTCGAGGATGAGCTGCTCGGAGTCGGCGGTCATTGCGCGGCCCCCGGTGCCTGACGCGTCATTCCAACGGCGTTGTGGTCCCGGACCCTGCCATGTGCCGCACCCACAGCTGCAGATAGGCCCCCAGGGACAGCGCTGTCGAGACGCCGGTGATCCATACTAGCACCTCCCGCGTGGTGTCGAGCCCCAGGCCGAAGGCATTGTCGCCGAGCACGGTGGTGGCCAGGACAAGCTGCGCCGCCGTGTTGAGCTTGCTGACGGCGAGCGGCTTGATGGCGAACGGCTGGTCCACGAGCCACGACAGCAGCACGGCGAGCAGGATCAGGATGTCGCGGCTCACGACAGCGATCACCAGCCAGAGCGGCACCTGCCCTCCGACCGCCAGGGCGATATAGATGCTCACGATCAGGATCTTGTCGGCCAGCGGATCGAGATAGGCGCCAAGTTCGCTGGTCCACTTGAAGCGCTTGGCAAGGAAACCGTCGACGGCGTCGCTGACGCCTGCCGCCAGGAACACAAAGAACCCGATCCTCGGGTGGTTGTTGAGGAGCAGCCAGAAGAGCACGGGAACGCTGAGCACGCGTCCCAGCGTTATGAAATTGGGTATGTTAGTGTACACGGCGCATTCGCGACTTGAGGTCAACCTTGTTGAAGCCGGCACGCTGAAGCCGGCGTTGGGGAGCGGCGGGGCAGCCTTCCGAGTGCCAGCCTCCGAGAGCCAATGCCCGAGAGCCGGCGCCCAAGAGCCAGAGCCCAAGAGCCAGAGCCCAAGAGCCAGTGCCCAAGAGCCAGTGCCCGAGAGCGCCTGGGCATCCGGCACAAACAACGTCCCGCGCACCAGAGCAAGCCAGCGCGCGCAAAGCCTACTGCGCCGACAGCACCCAGGTTCCGCCGTTGTTGCGCAAGATGAGGCCCTGCTGGGCCAGCTGTTCGGCCAGGCGCTCGGCGCCCTCGGCATAGCGCAGCGTCACGCGCGCTCCGCGCGCGGACAGGCCCGCCACGTCGAGTTCCTCCACGCCCGGCGTGGCGCTCAACTTGCGGCTGATGTCCTGCCACTCAGACATGCCGCGGAACTCGACCGAGAGCAGCAGGTCCGTGGCTCCGGCCCCTGACCCCGCCGGCGCGGTGGCGTGGGTGTGGACGGTGGTCCATCGCCCCTCGATGATGCGCTGGGCCACCACCGCCGCGAGCTCGCGGGCATAGCCCGGGTCCGCAGGGTCCACCTGGTACTGGCGCTTGAGGACGAACGGGCCCACAGCATCCACGCCGGCAAGCGTCACAGCGAGGCGGCCCGGTGCCGCATTGGGATCGGCGGCGGCCACGAGCACGCGGTCGGTCTTGTAGAAGGTGGCGAAGGAGCGCAAGGCGCCCGCGTCGCCCAAGACGGCGGCGGCGATGTGGTCTCGGGGCAGGTCTTTGCGCACCCCCTCGATCTTGATGGGGGCAACCGAGTTCTCCAGATCGAGACCCTTCCAGCTGCCGGTCCAGGCGGCCTGCTCGGCGGGTTCGCCTTGCCAGATCGGGACGAGGGTGACGGGGGGCGCCTGCTCGTCGGTGAACGGGATGCCTTCGCGGCGCAGCATGTCGCGGATGGATTTGGCGCGGAAGGTGAAGTCGTAGGTGCCGAGGTACTCGGTGGCCGAGTTGCGCTCCGAGCGCACTCGCACCGTATCGATCAACTCGGCCGCCTGGGTGTCCTCGAACCGCTTGGTATCGGCCCAGGACGTGACCGGCACGAGGCGCTTCAGGAGTGAGCGGAACGCCGCCTGCTGGCCGTCCGCCAGGGCCTGCTTCTTGGCCGCCACGGCGTTCTCGGCCACGGCGTCCACCGGGTAGTTGGCGACCGTGTAGACCTGGTCGGAGGCGGTTGCGGGGCCGGCCAGCACCAAGCCGGCAAGCCCCCCGAGAAGGAGGGGCCGCCTGCGCGAGCTATGCCGCCAACCTTGCATGCTAGCTTTCCGCCCTCAGTTTCATGGCGTAAGGGCCGCCACCCTACCGGTTCCGGCCCAACTCTGCTATGCCCCGCAAGTGCGGGGCCGCATTGGGGCGAAAATTGGGAGCCCAGACCGGGAATTGGATGGCTGAGCGCCGGCACGACCGCCCCTCGATCACCTACCGCGAGTCTGGGGTGGATCTCGATGCGGGCAATGCCTTGGTTGCGGCCATCAAGCCCCTGGCGAGGGCCACCCGGCGGCCTGGGGCGGGGGCCGAACTTGGCGGTTTCGGCGGGCTGTTTGACCTGAGACAGGCGGGGTTCAAAGACCCGATCCTGGTGGCGGCCAACGACGGGGTGGGCACCAAGCTCAAGCTCGCCATCGAGTCGAACCAGCACGACACCATCGGCATCGATCTCGTGGCCATGTGCGTCAATGATGTGCTCGCGCAGGGGGCCGAACCGCTGTTCTTTCTCGACTACTTCGCCTGTGGAAAACTCAACCTGGGCGTGGCCCGGGCCGTGGTCGCCAGCATCGCCGCAGGCTGCCGGCAGGCGGGCTGCGCCTTGATCGGCGGCGAGACGGCCGAGATGCCGGGCATCTATGCCGGCGGCGACTATGACCTCGCCGGCTTTGCCGTGGGTGCGGTGGAACGAGGCGCGCTGCTGCCGCGCAGCGACATCGCCGCGGGCGACGTACTGATCGGGCTGCCGTCGTCGGGCGTGCACGCCAACGGCTATTCCCTGGTGCGCCGCCTGGTGGCCGACGCTGGACTGGCCTGGGGTGCGCCAGCGCCGTTCGACGCGACGCGCTCGCTCGGCGAGGCGCTGCTCGAGCCGACGCGAATCTACGTGCAGCCGGTGCTGTCCGCGATCCGCGTGACCGGCGCCGTCAAGGCGCTGGCCCACATCACCGGTGGTGGCTTGTCGGAGAACCTGCCGCGCGTGCTCCCGGGCGGCCTCGCCGCGCACATCGATCTTGGCGCCTGGCGCGCCCCCGCCGTGTTCGGATGGCTCGGCAAGGCGGGCGCCCTCGACGAGGCCGAGATGCTGCGCACCTTCAACTGCGGGATCGGCATGGTGGCGGTCGTCGCTGGCGATGGCGCCGATGCCGTCATGCGCGCGCTGGCGGCCGCCGGCGAGGCGCCCATGCCGATCGGTGCCTTGGAGCCGGGCCACGGCGCCAAATCGCAAGCCAAGGGCAAGGGCGAGGCAGAGGCGGTGCGCTATTCGGGCCGTCTCCAGTTTGTCGCATGAAAGTCCAACCATGAGACGTGCCGGGCGCCCCTCCCCCTCCCGCTTGGGGAGGAGCTGGGGTTGGGGGGACCCCAGCCCGCGATGTCACCCCAGCCCGCGATGTCTTGGAATCCCTGCCGCCCGCTCCCTCCTCCGCAAGGGGGGAGAGGACGGTGCGGCGCGCGCACCTTTCCAAGCCCGCTGTGCGCGTGGTGGGGGGCGCCGGTGAAAAAGCGCGTCGGCATTCTCATCTCGGGGCGCGGGTCGAATATGATGGCGCTGGTGGCGGCGGCGCGAGCGGCGGACTACCCAGCCGAGATCGCCGCCGTCATCTCCAGTGCGCCCGATGCGGCGGGGCTGGCCTGGGCGCAGGCGCGGGGGCTGCCGGCGCGGGCCATCGACCACCGGGCCTATCCCACCCGCGAGGCGTTCGATTGGGCCGTCGACGCAGCCCTTACCGATGCCGGCGTGGAGCTTGTGGCACTCGCCGGGTTCATGCGCATCCAGTCGGTCGGGTTTGTCGCCCGATGGGAAGGGCGCCAGCTCAACATCCACCCCTCGCTGCTGCCGCTGTTCAAGGGGCTTCATCCACACCGGCAGGCGCTTGACGCCGGTGTCAAGGTGTCCGGCTGCACGGTGCACTTCCTGACGGCCGACACGGACTCCGGTCCCATTGTGGCACAGGCCGCCGTGCCGGTGCTCGACGGCGATACGCCCGAGAGCCTCGCGGCGCGGGTGCTGGCGGCCGAGCACCGGCTCTATCCCTATGCGCTCGCGCTGGTGGCCTCGGGCCGCGCCCGCGTTGAGGGCGGCCGGGTACGGATTGACGCAGTGGGGCATCCGGACGGCTGCCTATTGTCACCGCAACCCTAAGAGTTGGTAAAAGGCCGGCCACACCTGCGCGGAAAAAGCGTCTGGGTCGCAGGACCTAGGGCTGGACAGGCAACGAGGGCCGGTCTACCAGACCGTTAACCCTTGTATTTCAACGAGACCACCGGCAGGAAAGGGTCAACGCGGAGCGGAAATCTTTCGCACCGCGTTTCTTAGCTGTGGTTCTGGCGCCCAATGCTGTGTCCCTGCCCCGTGCCTCTGCGGAGCGCGATGAGATGACTGTCGCTCAATCCCCTGACCGGGCCGACATTCGCGAGCTTGGTGAGGAATCCTCGGTCTGGTTCACGCTGACGCCGCTCCTCAAGGGCCCCAGCAACCCGCTCACCATCCTGATGCAGATGGCGGAGCGCTACGGTGGCGTAATACCGGTCAACATGGGCCATCAGCGCATCGTTCTGCTGACGGCGCCGGAGCACTTCAAGCGCGTGCTGGTCACCAAGCCCGACGACTATATCAAGTACTTTGACGGCCTGAAGCCGATCTTCGGCAAGTCCATGATCACCCATGACGGGGCGCTGTGGCAGAACATCCGCATGCCGCAGCAGCCGGCATTCCACCCCGATATGTTTGCCGAGTACATCCCTTACTTCCTGGCTGCCATCCGCACCAAGATGGAGAGTTGGACGAGGTTGGCGGACAGCGGCGAGACCGTGGAAATGGTGGAGCAGACCTGGACGCTCGCCGCCGATATGATCTGCAAGGCGCTGTTCGACCGAGAGATGCCGTTCAACCCGCACTTCGTGTTCAAGTGCGTCAAGACTTACACCAACGTCATGAACCACAAGTCGATCCGGCTTAAGAAGGTGGCCGGCGAGGAATTCGAGATTACCGAGGAGGATGCCGCCAAGGCCATGGAGGTGTGGGCCGGCGTTCCCCCGCAGGTGTTCGCTGCCGACCCGCGCGAGGAGCGCGAGCGCACGCTGCTCAAAATGATTGAGGCGGCGGTGGCTGATCCGTCGATCCCGGAGTTCGACCAACAGCAGGCCGTGGACGAACTCAAGCAGTATTTGTGGGCCGGCACCGAGACCACGGCGCTGACGCTGGCCTGGTCGCTCTATCTCACGGCCAAGCACCCCGAGGCCGCCGACCGCATCCGCCGCGAGGGCGAGACCGTGTGCGGCGAGCGCGACCCCACCGCGGCGGATTATTCCGCGCTGGCCTACACCCGCGCGGTGATCCAGGAGACCATGCGCCTCTATCCACCGATCTGGATGCTGATCCGCGTCGCCGCCAAGCCCGACATGATCGACGGCAAGGAAGTGCGCGTGGGCGATCGCGTGGCGCTGTTCGCCTACGGTACGCACCATAGTGCCAAGTACTGGGAGAACCCTGAGGACTTCGTGCCGGAGCGCTGGATGGGCGAGGCCGCCAAGCGCATCCCCTATACCTACCTGCCGTTCGGCGGCGGCAAGCGCAGCTGCATCGGCGGGGCCATGAGCCAAGTGGAGAACGTGCTCGCCCTCTCCATCCTGCTGCGCCGATTCCGGCCCGAGTACGTCGGCCCGGAGCCGCCGGGCATCAACGCCACGGTGACGCTGACGCCAAAGGGCGGCTTGCCGTTCAAGATCAAGACGTTGAGCTAGTTGAGCTTCTCCTGAACCGGCCCCCTGGTCTGACACCTGCCTGACGCCTCTGACACCCGCGGCGCCAATCTTCCATTTCGGGCGTTTCCTTGCGTGGTTCACGTCCTGGCTGGTTGCCGGCGGTCAGTCTAAATCTAAAGGCGGCCTGCTTCGCGGCCGCTCGCGCCGTTGGCGCCCTATACGAGGGGTCTACGACTGTAGGGCGCGATCGATCATGGCCGCGGTGGAGCCCAGATAGTTGGCGGGGTCGGTGAGCTCGGCGAGGCGCTTTTCGTCAAGGTGGCGGGTCACCTCGGGGCGGCGCTCGAGCTCGGCCAGAAGCGTGGTGCCGTTGTCGAGGGCGGAGCGGCAGGCGCCGTAGACGAGGTCGTGGGCTGCACCACGGCCTGTGTGCCGGGCGAGCGCCATCATCACGGCCTCGGCCACGATCAGGCCGCCGGTGAGGTCGAGGTTGTGGCGCATGCGGCCGGTATCCACGATCAGGCCCTCCAGCATGAAGCGTGACTGGCGAAGCGCGCCGCTGGCAGCCAGGAAGCTCTCGGGGATGGCCACCCACTCAAGCTGCCACGGGCCGGTGGCACGCTCGTGATCGGCCAGCATGGCGTCGAGCATCAGGCCGACGTGGCCGCGCACGATGCGGGCGGCGGCCACGATCAGCTCGCAGGAAATGGGGTTGCGCTTCTGCGGCATGGTGGAGGAGGATCCGCGGCCCTCGACAAACGGCTCGAAGGCCTCCGCCACCTCGGTCTGCATGAGCAGCATCACGTCGGTGGCGATCTTGGCGAGCGAGCCCGTGACGAGGCCGAGGAACGAGACGGTCTCGGCGAAGCCGTCACG
>JAFMSC010000585.1 GCA_017353825.1 Hyphomicrobiaceae bacterium
CTGCGAGGTGACGGCACGACCGAAAAGCACCGTGATATGAAAATCTCCTGTGAACAGTTGCTCCTGGCGCTTGGCTCGGATCTTGCGCAGGGTGCTGCGCGGCCCGTCGGTCACGAGGAAAATCACGGCCTTGCGCAGAGGCTGCCGCGCGGCGCGCCCGGACGGGTTCTCGAGTCTAGTTATCGGAACAGCTGCGTGAACCTCTACCAGTACCGCCGGGTCAGGGGTCTCATAACCGGGAACGGCGATCCACGATCCGCGCCAGAACAGTTGCATCCCGGCGGCAGTCTAGAAACTCCGCGAAACCAGGCCCCGCGCATGGGAGGTGAATTGCAAGCGGGTGCAGCGGTCGTGGCGGGAGGAGGGCTGGGGGTGCCGGTCCGGCGGCAATCGCCGGCGGCTTTGGGGGATTCGACCGTTCCAGCCCGGCGGCTGCGGGCAGAGCGGCCCCACCAAGTGCTGGCGCTGGATTTTCGGTGCAATCAGACCGCCGACGGCCGGTTGATCAGGCTGCTCAGCGTGGTCTAGGAGTTCGCGAGGCCCCAGGTTGAGGCGCGCTCGTTCCAGCTGACCTGATCCTTGATGCCCAACGGATCGAACGGCTGAATCGTCTGGGACGTCTACGCCGTCGCGTGTGTGGGTGAGGACGCAAGGACCTCGAGCCATTGTGAGGCGATGGCGTGCGCTCCATGATGTTGCTCGACGTACGCCTGGCAAGCATGGGAGAGCTGATCGCGGCTGCCTCGTGCGAGCCATTGTTCGCGCGCCTGCGTCACAAACCTCTCGCGGGACCCGCCAGCAAAGGCACCGAGGCCGTAGGTTTCCACCACTCCGCCGGGATCGTGAGCCAGGACAAGCGCGGGAATGCCCTGACTCCATCCCTCAAGCAGCACGTTTGGCATGCCTTCGAAGTCCGAGGTGTTCACGATCGCGACCGCGTCCGATACCAGCTCCTGAAGCTGCGCCCGCGGCCGCGGCGAAATCAGCTCGAGGTTTGTGAGCTTGTCGGCTTCGGCGGCCACCCTCGCGGCCAGCAGTCGATCCTCCTCCAATCGAGCGTCTACGACGCCCACCATCCAGAACTTTGCCTCCGGCAGCGCGCGCGCCAACGCGATGTACTCGAGCGGTCGCTTGTAGGACCGTAGTCCGCCTATCCACAGAAACGCCTGGGGTGAGCGCGTCTTACTATTGGCTGGCTCGGCGATGCTCTTGATGACCACGGGCCGCCGTCCGAGGGCACGCGTGCACGGCGCGACCTGATCTTCCGTCTGCACGACGATCAGATCACTCAGGCGTAGCCCGAGCCCGAACATCTGACCGGCGACCGGGTGGTTGAACATCCTGTAGTCGAAGTCGGCGATGCTCGCGCTCGAGTACACCAGACAGCTTCGTGATACGCGCGTGTAGAGCGCGAGCAGCAGAAGCTCGAAGCCGGCCGATCGGTAGACAACTACCTTGGCCGGCGCTCGAGCCAGCGCATGCCACACCCGCAGCGCTTCTCGCACCTTCGCGGAAAACCGATCTGGTCGGCGATACGGCCGCCTCGGGACGATCAACACCCCGTCCACTTCGCGAGGAAGATCCTCGCGCCGCCCGTAGACCACGAGCGCCACAGACGCTCCACGGCGAGCCAACTCCCTGGCCAGGAGCAGTATCTGCGTCTCGGCGCCACCCGATGGCCGCGGATCACGGACCGACAGGATTGAGCCGATCCAGGGCGTGTAGAAGACGACGTCATGGCGCCGCCGGTGAATCCAACCGTCGTGCGTCATCTCAAGTGATCGACGAGGTGTTTCGTTTGCAAGGTCGGCGCAGAAAACATGATGTGGTGACTGCCTCCCGCTTAGCGCTTCGCTCGTCAGGCGACCGACCCACTGCCTCAGCGACGGATTGCTATTTTAGCTGGCCTTCTGCCGCTCTCCATAATTCCACTGCGGGCAGGGATGCCCCATGGCGCCTCTCGCTTGGCCGCGTCGGTGCTTTCTGATGCGTGTTCTGGACGATCGTTCATACGGGAGCCGCAGGATTCATATGCTCGCACTTGGCGGCCCGCCTGGTTACCTGGGATACGAAGTGCGGGCGCTCGAAACCTTCGCCAGGCACACCGCTCGGACCTTGGCGCTGGCCGGCGAGATCGAGCTGA
>JAFMSC010000245.1 GCA_017353825.1 Hyphomicrobiaceae bacterium
ATGCGCATTTTCCGTCGTAAGCAATCCGCCGAGTGATCGGCCGGACGCGCGACCGGCGCCCGCCAGGGGCCCGTCAGCGATATGGCGAAGGCACCGATCCAGGTTATAGCGATCCTCCTGCGACATGATCCGCCGCGCGTTGTGTTGGATCAGTGGCCGCCCGCGGCGTTGTTGACGGTGCCCTCCCCGAATGTGCGGTCGGGCGCTCGCTAGCGGCTTGCGCAAGAACCTCCAGCGTTGCCGTGAGCAGGGCCTCGATCTCATGGCGATGAATCCCCAGCGTTTCGAGCCGTTCGTCGTCTAAACTGGACATCCGCCTGACCAGGCTCCTCTGCGATCGCTGAAGCCTCCAGAGGAGGTACGAGCAGACTCAGCGCCGCATCGACAGCTTCAAGCGAACGGTCGCACGGCTACGGCTGGCCAGCTTGGCGAGCTGACCATGAGCTTTCTCATCGACGGCAAGCCTGCGGCCTATGTCTCTTGCACCGCCGGCGACGAGGATGGCGTTGCCCGTGAGATGGATAGATCCTTGCCGCTGGGGATGTGCCTGGATGCGGGATCAGCCGAGGACCAAAGGCTTCGGCGCCTCCTCGCACCATTGCCGGAAGCCCGTCGTAGTCGTGTTCTCCGGCGTTCGCGGCTCGGCATTGTCGACGCCGTCGTTCTTGGCGGCGTACATGTCGGCATAGCCCTGGACGAGCGCCGGGGACATTCCGCGCGCCGCCATGCCGGCCTTGAAGGCTTCGAGAGAAAGGCGCTCGAAGCGCACCGGCTTCCCCAGCACCTCCGACATGGTCGCGGCCATGTCGTTGCAGGACAGGTCCTCCGGCCCGAGCACCGCAACGTCGGCGCGTCCGCTCCACACGGCCGCGATGTCCCGCGTGGCACAGGTGGGCAGCTTGCGGTCCCCGTCGATGGGCAGGGAGAACGCGCCCCGATCCCGGATCGATCCGGCCTGCCGCAGCATGTTGTCCATGAACAAGGGCATCGTCAGCGCCCGGTAGCCGACGCCGGTGCCCCGCGATCAGGTCGTCCATTGCCAGCGACGCCGTCACCAGCCCCGGCGTTGCGGGCCATCGCTGTGCCGCGCCCGAGGGCGGAGACGCCCACAACCCGCCGGACGCCCTGACCCTCGAATGCCGCACAGGCCGGCCGGGTGAAATCCAGGTAGGCGGCTTCGAGGCTTTCTGCGGCGGGATTCGGAGGCACGAGCCAGAACACGGCGTCGGCGCCGGCAAAGGCCCGGTTCACGACGTCCGGGTCGTCGTGCGATCCCCGCAAGACCTCCACCCTCTCGCGCGTCCTCGGCGGGAAGGGTGACGGGTCGCGCGCGATGACGCGCACCGCCTCGCCGCGGTCAAGGATATTCTCGAGCACCTGGCGCCCGATGTTGCCCGTGGGCGCAGTGACAGCGATCATATGGACCCTCTTATGGGCCCTGTTACCGCCTTCCGCGATTGGTTCGCTGTCACCAGATACGCAGGCCTGCGATGGCAATCCATGCCGCAAAGTCCGCATTGTTTGCGCGATCCTCCGCGATGGCCCATGCACCCTGCGCGGCCTCCGCAGCGGCGCGTCGCACTTGACAGATCCTGCTCCAGGATTGCCTGATCCTCCGACCATGCGCCGCTGGAGGTTGCCCACGCGGCGGAGCTCCCCTATCTACGCCGTCGATTTCCGCGTGACTGCCAGGGCCCACTCATGAACCGGATCGAAGACCTCGCGCGTCTCCTGGATCGCCACACGGCGGGCCTGGGGCCGGGGATTCACGAGATCGCCATCGCGCGTGTCGCGCTCGTCCGCCAGGAGCGGCCGAGCGAGCAGATGCACACCGTCTATAACCCCTGCCTCTGCATCGTGGCGCAGGGCGCCAAGCGCTCCATCGCCGGCTCCTCCGTTCTCGCCTATGGCCCCGGACAGTACCTGGCGGTGTCCGTCGACTTGCCGGTGATCGGCGAGGTAATCGCCGCCTCGCCGTCGGAACCCTACCTCTGCCTCAAGCTGGATTTGGACTCCACGCAGCTGAGCGACCTGCTGCTCGATGTCCGGCTTCACACCAACGTCGAGGAGCAGCCCGACCTGGGGCTCGCGGTGAGCCTACTCTCGCCGGAGATGCTCGACGCGGCAACTCGTCTGGTGGGCCTTCTCGACAAGCCTTCGGCCATCGGCACGCTGGAGCCCCTCTACGAGCGCGAGCTCCTTTACTTCCTGCTCGCCGGCCCTCAGGGCAGCCGCCTGCGCCAGATCACGCGCGCGGAAGGCCGCACGGCTCAGATCGTCAAGGCCGTTCGCTGGATCAGAGCGCGCTTTCGCGAGGCGATCGCCGTCGAGGACGCCGCGGCCGAAGCCGGCATGAGCCCATCGAGCTTCCACGAGCACTTCAAGGCTGTCACGGCGCACAGCCCGCTGCAGTATCAGAAGCTGCTCCGGCTGCAGGAGGCGCGGCGGCTGATGGTGTCGGCGGGGAGCGACGCCGCCAGCGCGGCTTTCGCGGTGGGCTACTCCAGCCCACAGCAGTTCAGCCGCGAGTACGCCCGCCTGTTCGGCGCCCCGCCCCAGCGCGACGCTGCGCGGCTGAGGGCGCAGCCCGCCGACGCCTCGGCCGAGATGTCCGCCGCTTGACGGCGGTTGCTTGCTCGATCCTCCAACGCTCGAAGGATCGGGCAACCCTCCCGGAGTCCTGATCTACCGCCGTCGGCGTGTCAGAGCGTATCTCTCCGTCGCATAGAACGCGATGAAGCTCGCACGAGCGAGGAGAGATGATCATGAGCACGACAATCGCACAACCGACCGATCAGGCCGGCATCGCCGGCAAGGTGGTCGCCGTCACGGGCGCCTCGAGCGGGATCGGCGAGGCCGCAGCGCGCCATCTGGCCAAACTGGGCGCCCACGTCATCGTTGGCGCGCGCCGCACGGACCGGCTCGAGACGCTGGCCGAGGAACTGCGGAGGGAAGGCGCACGAATCGAGCACCGGGCGCTCGACGTGACCCGCTGCGCGAGCGTCCAGGACTTCGTGGGATTCGCGCGGGAACGCGGCGGCCGCCTCGACATTCTCGTCAACAACGCCGGCCTGATGCCGTTGTCGCCGCTGGCGGCCCTCCATGTCGAGGAGTGGGAGCGGATGGTCGATGTCAACATCAAGGGCGTGCTCTACGGCATCGCCGCGGCCTTGCCCGTGTTCGAGGCCCAGGGCCATGGGCACCTGATCAACGTGTCGTCGGTCGCGGCCTACCGCGCCATGCCCACCGCCGCGGTCTATTGCGCCACCAAGGCGGCGGTGAACTTCATCACGGAGGGCCTGCGCCAGGAGAGCCGGGCGATCCGGACGACCATCATCTCGCCCGGCGTTACCGAGTCCGAGCTCGGCCGCACGGTGACGCACGGCGAGACCGCCAAATGGATCGCTGAGTACCGCAAGCAGGCAATCCCGGCCGATGCTATCGCGCGCGCCATCGCCTTCGCCATAGCGCAGCCTGCGGACGTAGACGTGAGCGAGGTGGTCGTGCGACCGACGGGCCAGGCGTGATTGGCGCCGCCTCCATCCGAGCGACCCGTCGCTGCGCCCTGCAGCGAGGGGCCGCCCCCGGAGCAACCAAAACGGAGAGTGAGTATGAGCTTTCCAGTCACCCGCGACGGTCTCCCTCGCCATGCCGGCAGGTTCGCCATTGCCCTCGTCGCTATGGCCGCTCTTCTGCTCGGCCTAGTCAGAATTCCTGACGGACCGCCAATCGCCGCGTCGGCGGCGCCCGTGCATGAGCCACACGTTCACGTCCATCGCTGAGACAACCACGGCACGCACCCGGCTCGGAAAAGGAGACTCCGATGAATGATCTTCCCGCCGCGGCCGCCGGCCGCTTCACCTTTCCCGGCACGTCGATCTCGGTCAACCGCATGGGCTACGGCGCCATGCAGCTCGCCGGCCCGCATGTCTTCGGCCAGCCGAGCGACCCCGCCGAGGCCCGGGCCGTCCTGCGCGAGGCGCTGGCGCTCGGCGTCGACCATATCGACACCAGCGATTACTACGGCCCCCATGTCACCAATCGCCTGATCCGCGAGGCGCTGCATCCCTATCCGGACGGGTTGACACTGGTGACCAAGATCGGGGCCTGGCGCGACGACAAGGGCGGTTGGATCCTCGGGCGCAGCGCCGACTTCCTGAAGAAATCCGTCGAGGACAATCTCGAGCGCCTTGGTGTCGACCGGATGCGCATCGTCAACCTGTGCATCGGCGGCCCCGAGGATGACATCGCCACGCCGATGCGTGCGATGCGCCAAATGCAGGACGAGGGCCTCATCGCCCATATCGGGGTCAGTACTGTCAATGCTGCGCAACTGCAAGTCGCGCGGGACATTGCGCCGGTGGTCTGTGTGCAGAACCACTACAATCTGGTCCATCGCGATGACGATGCCATGATCGACGCGTTGGCCGAGGCGGGCATTGCCTATGTCCCCTATTTCCCGCTCGGAGGCTTCTCACCGCTGCACGCCGAGGAGTTGACCCGGGTGGCCGATGCGATGAGGCGAACGCCACAGACCGTTGCCCTGGCCTGGCTCCTGCAGCGCAGCCCCAACATCCTGCTCATTCCCGGAACATCGCGACGCACCCATCTGCGCGACAACATCGCTGCCGCAGGATTGGCCTTGAGCCAGGAGCATCTGCGCCGTCTGAACGGCATTGCCGCCATTCGGTGACACGGACGTGGCCGGGCTGCTCTCATGGTGGTCCCAGCGCCGTCCATCGGCTCGGGACGGTTACCACGCCCATCAGCGTGTCGTGCTCCATCAACATCCGCGGCGCGCGCAAGTCGCCGGCGAACGTCCCGCCAGCCATCGATTTTCGACGACATTGCTCCAGCCTTCAGAGGCGGCGACGAGAACGTCCCTATGCAAGGAGGGCGGCGAATGGCCTGAGCGCGGCGACGGTGCCGGCGAGGCCGAGCTTCTCAAGTGCGGCAAGATATTCGTCGACCGACTTCTGCGGGTTCTTCAGGCTGTGCCGGTGATCACGCGCCGCCGCCAGCACGCGCGCCGGCACAGTCTCGATCAGTCACAGCACGAATTCATCGTGATGAAGCGCCTCGATGCCGTATGGCGCTAGTGCCGGCGCTGGAAAATGCCTGAAATTGGCGGTCACCAGGATTTCCGCGTCGCCCTTGATGGCGGCTGCGAGAACATGGCGGTCGCCGTCATCGGGGAGGGTGAGCTGGTCGACCAAGGCGTCGTAGTCTTCGACGGTCGCATCAGGGATATGCTTGCTCCATGAGCGCCCGCACGCGCTCGATCTTCTCGCGCGGCAAGTCGCGCCGGTCGCGGGCGAGGGCCTCTGTCCACTCCGTCTGGACGCGATCGGACCAGAGGGGGCGATAGGCCTCGGCGAGCGCCAGCCGCATCAGCAGGTTCCGGAGCTCGGCAGGGTAGAGCGCGTTGGCGTCGAGGAACGCCGTCAGGGGCCATTCGCCGGTCACTCGAGCCCGAGTTCCTGGTGCAGGGCCGACATCTCATCGAGGGCAGCCTTGCGCTTGGCATAGGCTTCGGCCTTGTACGCCAGCACGGCTTCGAGCGGGATGCGCCGGTGGGTGCCGATGCGACGGTAGGGCAGCTTGCCCTCATCAAGGAGCTGGATGAGCGAGGGACGCGAGATGTTGAGGACATCGGCGGCTTGCTGCGTGGTGATCTCGGCCTCGATCGCACTGACTGTGACCGCGTTACCGCGCGCAAGCTCCTCAAGGAGATCGAGCACAAGGCGTGCAGCAATCGGCGGCAAAGACTCGGCTTCGCCCTTGCCCTCCAGTTGCACCTTCAAGGTCGCCCCTTCACCCAGGCGGGCCGCAATCTTGCGCGCGAGTTCGGCCGCCATCCTGGCCTCCGCCTCGGAGGGCAGGATCGGACCTTTGAGCGATGATGGCATGTGGCCCATGAGGCCTCCTACTCCTCTTGCCGCAGCAGCCTAGCGCACAATCGAAGAAATCGCAAATTTCGCAGAAGTCGAAGCGGTTGCCAGCCGCCTCTTCTCGATCCGGGGCGATCTCATATCCAGGCTTTGCGCGATGGGCAGCAGGCGTCCTCCGTCTACCCCGCCACGAGGAACTCGATCGGCGTATGGCATCGCCCAAATCGAGCCCCCGCAACCATCTATGTCGGACTGGCCGGTGATCCGGTTTGAGGCGTGATCCGGTCACCAATCGGTACAAGGCGTCGTGGAAGTAGAGTGCAAGCTTCTTCTTAAGCCGCTGCGCGAAAGCAGACTGTCGTGACCGGCCCTACAGCCCCGTATAGATGAAGGCGGCCCAGTAGTACGGGTGGGCATAGGGCCGCGCGAGCCGACTTTGCTTGCCAGGCGCCCTCTTCTTGCCGGCGGCCCTGGTCTGATCGGGCTCGATCCATTCGATCAGGGCGTTGTTGCGAGATCGCGCCAGGCCGTCCTCGCTCAGCTCTTGCTCGATCTCGGCGACGTGGATGGCGTCGAGCCGTCCCGCTCTCGCGGCGGCCCTGGCGTAGGCGATCAAGTCGCGGTTCGTGGCCTCGCGCAGCCAGAGCTGGGGGCGGTGCAAAGCCGTGGGAGGCTCCAGTTTGCAGCCCATGTGCAGGTCGTAGAACCTGGCGATCAGCAGCGCGGTGGCGGTATACGCCACCGGCCACAGAGT
>JAFMSC010000586.1 GCA_017353825.1 Hyphomicrobiaceae bacterium
GTGTGCTTCTGGGCCGCGCTCGCGCTAGAGCGACGGGCCTTCGAGGTGTGGCGCGAGCAGCAGGCGCAGCGCGCGCTTGCAACCGGCCGGCACGGAGCGGAAGTGCTGAGGCGCCATGTGGAGCACGCCAAGGAACTTCTGGGCCGGCTCGGGGGCGAAGGGCTATGCGTGCCCGTCGCGGCGTGGTCGCTCCCGGACAGCCCAAAGATGCGCGGGCTCGGTCTCGGCCACATGTGGACCGTGCTGTGCCCGTACTGCGACGAATTCCATACCCACTCGCCGGGCGAGGGCCCGCGCACGCCGCATTGCCGCGGCGAGCGCGACCGGCAGCACTATCAGCTGGAGTTCGCCGGCGCGCTCCCCATGGAATTCCGCTCGCGCTTCTATCGCTCGTCCAAGTCGTGCCTGCCGCGCCTCCTGCACCGGTGGCCCGAGACGAGCCTCGACCGCTCGGAAGCCATCGGCCTGTTGGCGGCGTAGCAATCGCATCGGGCGCTCGCTGAGAATCGCGAACACAGCCGGCGCATGTCGTCAGCTCGGTAGCCTCAGGCCACCTCCATCTCCTTGACGGCTTGCTGGGCGACCTCGCGGAGGGCGCGGCGAAGGACTTTACCGACGTTGGTCTTGGGCAGTTCCTGCTGGAAGATGATGTACTTGGGGCGCTTGTAGCCGGTGAGCTGCTCAGCGCAGAATTCCTTAAGGGCCTGGGCCGTGAGCGCCTCCTCCTTCTTGGCAACGAACAGCACAACTGCCTCCCCTGCCTGCGCATCGGGTACGCCCACCACCGCGCACTCGAGCACGCCGGGATGGCTCGCGACCACGTCCTCGACCTCGTTGGGGTACACGTTGAACCCCGACACCAGCACCATGTCCTTCTTGCGGTCGATGATCTTGATGTGGCCCTCCGCGTCCATGATGCCCAAGTCGCCGGTGCGGAGGAAGCCATCGGCCGTCATCACCTTGGCGGTCTCGTCCGGACGGTGCCAGTAGCCGGCCATCACCTGCGGGCCGCGCGCGCAGATCTCGCCGGACTCGCCGAGCGGCAGCTCGCGGCCCTCTTCGTCGCGGATGGAGATTTCCGTGGAAGGCACAGGCAACCCGACGGTGCCGTTGTACTCGGTGCTGGTCGCCGGGTTGCAGGTGAGCACCGGCGAGGTCTCCGACAGTCCGTAGCCCTCGATGATGGGACAGCCCGTGAGCTCGACGAAGCGCTCCGCCACGGCGCGCTGTACCGCCATGCCGCCGCCATTGGCGGCGCGCAGCCCCTTGAAGTTGATGTTGCCGAAATCGGGGTGGTTGAGCAGCGCATTGTAGAGCGTGTTCACCGCCGGCAGCATGTGGAACTCGTGCTTGGAGAGCTCCTTGATAACGGCTGGGATGTCGCGCGGGTTGACGATCAGCAGGCACCTGGCACCCATATGGATGCCGAGCAGCGCGCAGACGCCAAGCGCAAAGATGTGGTAGAGCGGCAGCGCGGTAACGATCGTGAACCGCTCCGGTCGGCCGCCCTTGTCGAAGGCCGGCTGCAGCCAGGCCTCGTTCTGCAGCACGTTGGCGACGACGTTGCGGTTGGTGAGCATGGCGCCCTTCGAGACGCCGGTGGTGCCGCCGGTATACTGCAGGAACGCCACGTCGTCGGGCCCAAGGTCGGGTTTGCGGAGCGGCATGCGCCGTCCGGCGGCGATGACCTCGTTGAACTTGACGGCGCCGGGCAGAGAGTACGCCGGCACCATCTTCTTCACCTTGCGCACGACCAGGTTGACGACCGGCCCCCTGGGGAAGCCCAGGAGGTCGCCCATGCTGGCGAGCACCACGTGCTCCACGGGCGTCCTGGCGCGCACCTTCTCGAAGGTATGCGCGAAGTTCTCGATGATGACGATCGCCTTGGAGCCGGAGTCCTTGAGCTGGTGCTCCAGTTCGCGCGGCGTGTAAAGCGGATTGACGTTCACGACGACGCAGCCCGCACGCAGGATGCCGGCGACGCACACCGGGTACTGCAACACGTTGGGCATCATGATCGCCACACGGTCGCCCCGGGCAAGGCCCTGGCGCTGCAGCCAGGCGGCCAGCGCCCGCGACGCCTCATCGAGCTCACCGTAGGTGAGCGCCTTGTCCATGCACAGGAAGGCGTCCGCGCTG
>JAFMSC010000246.1 GCA_017353825.1 Hyphomicrobiaceae bacterium
GTTTTCGGCTGCTCGCCGGTTGCCCCCGGTTTGGCGCCCGCGGCTTCAGGCTGGTCGGCTTTCGGCTGCTCGCCGGTTGCCGCCGGTTTGGCGCCCGCGGCTTCAGGCTGGTCGGCTTTCGGCTGCTCGCCGGTTGCCCCCGGTTTGGCGCCCGCGGCTTGAGGCTGGTCGGCTTTCGGCTGCTCGCCCGTTCTCTCCGGTTTGGCATCGGCGGATCGAGGCTGATCCGCTTTTGCCTGCTTCATGACAGTCTGAAACGAGCGTTCGGTGCCGGGGCCATTGGAAATCCGCCCTGGTGACGACGAAACGGGCGCGATGTCACCCATGATCTTCCTCCACCTCAATAATTGGGCAAACGCGCGGTCACCGTGCGTGCCCTGCTCGTTGACACCCACGGGGGTTGCGCCAGTGCGCTGTGGCGAGCACCGCTTCCGGTCTCGATGGTCACTTTCGAAGCGCAGAGACAGCGAATATCGCTTTCTGCTCAAAACATGCGGCAACTATACCGCACACGAGGCCTTTATGTCAATAAACAACCAAATATGGCGCAAGATATGTTGGAAAAATTACGCGCAAGGCTCACCAGGGAGCGGCCGTCGACCCCATGGTTCGGCCCGAGCGCCTTCTCGCGGATGGCAAGCGCGCGCCGCAACAACGGCTCGGCCTCGGCATAGCGGCCCTGGAGGCGGGTGAGCGCGGCCGAGATTGTCGAGGACGTCGGCCACGTCCGGATGCTCGGGCCCGAGCGCCTTCTCCCGCAGGGCCAAACGTCCGCCTGAAGAGCCGCTCGGCCTCGGCGTAGCGGTCCTGGTGGCTGTAGAGGTTTGCCAGTTCGTTGAGGATATTGGTGGCATCGCGGATCGCCAAAGCCCGCTTGAGGAGCGGCTCGGCCTCGGCGTAGCGCCCCAGGCCGTCGTAGACCACGGCCATATTGTATCGTCGCGCTCGATTCCGCGAAGGGGTCCAGCTATTTTGGAATGCGCCAACATCGCTCGCAACAAGCGGAGCGCAGGTCGTTCTTCTCCGCGGGCTATTGCGGTCCCTGAGCCGTTTTCCCAGTGACGCCGTCGACACAGCTCGACCCGCCGTGGCCGGCCGGCGGCGTCGACTTATCCCGGCGCGCTCATCGCGAGCGCTCCCGCAATGCTACTGCAAGATCGGCAATGGCGACGATGAGCGCGGCAAGCAGCGCTGCGTCGAGGCCCGCGATGAAGATGGCTAGCAGGGCGTCGATCATTGCAGCACAGCCTCCCCGAGCAGACGCAGCCATGGTCCATGCATGCGCTCCACGTCGCCATCATAGACAAGCCGCGACGTGCTGTCTCGACTGCCGCGGTCCACCTTAAATAGCCCCGGCTGGCACTGGACCGTCAAACGTGGTGCGGGCGGCGTTGCCAGACACCCTTCCTGGCGGCCGCCGTGACGCACCTGCAGGACATGGTGCACGCGGTCACCCAAACTGCGGTTCTGCGCGTCGGCCAGCCGCTGAAGGGTTGCCTTTAGATCGGCTGGGACACGCAGGCACGGATGTGCGTCGCGGGTTCATTGGCGGGCCCTCCCCTACGGCTTGAACTCATAGAGTTGCCCGAGATCGGCTGCCAGCTTGTTGGCCGCCAGCAACTCCGCATCTGTGCGCGCGCCAAGGAAAGCGCGCTCAATCCGCTCGCAGATGCATATGCAGTCGACACGCTGCTGCTGCCCTTCTGGCGATAGCTCTGCAGGATCGATGGCCCGCCACCTGCGAGCGGTCCTAATGAAAATCCGCAAGGCGCGGCGAGACTGCTTCTGCAGCGGCGTATGGCATTTCGTCCAGTACCTCATGAATGGTCCCGTGCATGAACGCTCGCACCCGTGTTCCGAACACCCGCCCGCCGTCGAACTCGAGTACACGGGTGGCCTCCAGGTCCAGGTCCCGCGGCCAGCCTCGGACCTTCGTGGTGCGCACGCCAGCGAACGTCAGCAGCGCCCGCGAACTCGCCCCGAATTCATCTCCTGCCAGCGACCGATAACCCTGACCACGGCACCGTCCTGATGTCGCGGCTCCCGCGCTGACTGCTCGTGACCTGTGCGGGCATGGTTGCCTACCCCTGTGACCTATGACCTATCCCTGTGACCTATCCCTGTGACCTATCCCCTCCTGTGACCTACCTTTGTCACCCACGCCGCGCCGGCAATGCTGTTGGGCATCCACGACAATCCAACTGCGAGGACGAGATCTTCGAAACGCCCCCTCACTTGGTCGACCGGTGCACGCCGGCCGACGGCCGCGCCGCCTCCGACGTCACCCCAAGCGTCTCCCCAAGTGCCGCCTCCACCTGGCGCATCATGGGGTGCACCAAGCCCGCTTCGCGGAGGTTGCGGAAATCGCTCACGACCACTCTCGCCCAGGGATCGCCCAACGTGGATTTGCCCTTGTACGCAAGATACAGCGCCCTGGCCTCGCGGGAGCGGCCGAGAAGCGCGAGCGCGCTGGCCCGATTGATCTCCGGCCAGATCACATAGGGCGCCAGCGTGTGCGCCCGCTCCGCAGCGGCCAGGGCCTTGCGGAAGTCGCGGGCGTAGAGAGCGTAATAGGCTAGGCTTCCCAAAGCCTCCGCCGTGGTCTTGCCGGCTTTGCCTCCGCCCTTGGTCTCCTCCTGCTCAGCGGCGGCGGCCTGCGTTTCGGCAATGGCCAGCGCCTTGCGCCAACCTGCCAGCGCCCCGGCTCGGTCGCCCTTCGCATAGAGGACGGCGGCCACATTGTAGGTCGACGACGCCACACTCCACTGCCAGCCCCTGTTGGCGGGGTTGGCCTTCGCCAAGCGCTCGGCAATGCCGAGCGCCGTCCGGTGGCTCGACAATGCCTCGGCGAGATGGCGCTGCCGCAACAGCACGCCGCCCACCTTGCTGTGCCAGAAGAACACGTTGCTTTGCCAGTCGGCATTGGCCGGATCCGCCTTGGCCAGGCGGTCATTGATGTCCAGCGCCGCCCGGTAGCCCGCAAGCGCGCCGGCAAGATCGTTGTGTATTTCAAGGACGGCCGCGACATTGCCGTAGGCAGCGCCGAGCTGCACCTGCCGCGGATTGTTGGCCGGCTCGGCCTTGGCCAGGCTCTCATAGATGGGCAGCGCCGCCCGGTAGCTCGCGAGCGCAGCGGCGAGGTCGCCCAGCTCCCGGAGCACTCCGCCGATGTTCGTGTGGATCTCGCCGAGGGTGCCCTGCCAGCCCGCGTCCACCTTGTCGATCTTGCCAAACCCGGCGAGCGCGGCTCTGAAGCCGGCGAGCGCGCCATCAAGATCGCCCTGCCTCCGAAGCACGCCGGCGGTGAGTGCGTGCGCTTGCACCGACATCTGCTGCCAGCGCGCCTCGCCCGGGTCTGGCTGGCTTTCGAGGACTGACTGCATTGCCCGATAGCTCGCGAGCGCCCCCGCAAGGTCTCCCTGCCTGTCAAGCAGACGGGCAATCTGGCCGTGCGTGCCCGCGTGGAGCGCTCGCGTGAGAGACTTTCCGGTTGGTGCCTTGCTGAAGTCTTCGAGGGCCGCCCGGTAGCTGTCCAGGGCGCCAGCGAGGTTGCCCTGTGCCTCAAGGACGCCGGCGATGCGGTTGTGGCTGACCGCCGCATTCTCGTACCATTCGGCATTCGCCGGCTCAGACGCGCTCAAGGTTTTGTAGGCGACGAGGCCCGCCTGTAAGTTGGCAAGCGCATCGCCAAGTTTGCCTTCCTGTCGGAGCACCTCGGCCATGCTGCTGCGGGTGACCGCAATGTTCTGTTGTAACAGCGACATCCCAGGATCCAGAACGACGAGTCGCTCATATATGGCCACCGCCGCCTCGTACCTTTCCAGCGCGCCCATGTGATTGCCGTTGAGGCCCAGCAGAGAGCCCATCCGGTAGTGCGAATAGGCGAGGGCGAATTGGCGGCTGAAGTTGCTAGGATCGGCCTTGCCGAGGCGTTCGTCGATATCGAACGCCTTCCGGCCGTTGCTGAGGGCGCCGTCAAGATCGCCCAGCCGCCGCTGCACATCACTGATCGCGCCGTGCAAGTTACGCTTGTCCGACAACCACCCATCGTCGTCGGGCTTGGCCTTGCTGTAGCGTTCGGCAATGTCCAGCGCGGCTTGGTAGGTGGCAAGGGCATCGGCGTGCTTGTCCTGCGCCAAGTACACGATACCGATCTGGTAGAGGGCCCAGTCGAGGATCTGCTGTTGCTCGCCGTCGTCAGGGCGGGCTTTGGCCAAACGTTCGGCGATGGCAAGGGTCGCCTTGTAGCTCTCGAGGGCGGCGGAGAGCTCTCTCTTCCCCATGCGCACGGAGCCCACCCTCGCGTGGGCGATCGCCAGGGCACGCTCAGTAGCCACGTCGTCGGGGTGCGTCGTGGCGAGCTGCTTGGCTAACGCCAGCGCGGCCTCATAATGCCTCTCCTCGCTGCCAGCGGGAGCTATGTCGCCAAGCCCCAATGCTGCCCGAACCTGCACCAGGACATTCCCCATTTCGCGCGCCTTGGCGTCGGCCTGCTCGAACGCGGTTCTCGCCTCCTCCCTCCGGCCCGCCGCGAGAGCCGCGAGTCCATAGTCGATCCAGGTCAGCGCATCGGCGGGGTCGAGACGCGTGGCCTCCTTGTAGTGGTCGGCGGCCTCGGCGACGCTTTTCGGCTTGGCGATGGCGGCTAGGTGGCGCAACGCTTTGGCAGCTTCCCGGTTCTCCTCCTCGGCCCGCGATTGGGCGGCCCTCGCGGCCTTCTGGCGGGCGGCGGCGGCCTCGGCGAACAACCGCTTGGCCTCTGTCTCGTCGCCGGCCTTGAGCAGCTCCAGGGCGCGCTCCGAGCGCGTGTCCTTGAGCGCAAGCAACGCGCGGCCGGCGTCCATCAGCCGCGCGAGCTCCCGCGCCTTCTCCTCCTTGGAGAAGGGCCGGCCCTGGCCATTCTCGACCTCCACGATCAGGTCGCCCACCTGCTTGAAGCTGGCGACCACCTGCCTCACGTCATCCTCAGACAGCGAGCGTCCCTTCTCTGCCTCGGCAAGGTAGCTCCTCACAGTCTCGGCCACCCTTTGATCGTCCGTATGGCGCTCCTTCAGCGCCTCAAGCTCCTGCTGCAGGGCGGCGGTCTTAAGATCGCCCGCGCAATCCGCACCCTTGAGACAGCCGTCCGCGCCGCCGCCGCGCACCACCATCTCGGGCACCTGGGTGTCGTTGCTGCGCGCGGTGTCCTCGATCACATCCTTCGCCACATGCGACAGCACCTCGTGGAACTGCACGCGTGGCGCCTGCTCCAGCCAATGGACCAGCGCCCGCGCGTACGGCGAGTGCGCGCCCGGATAGCCATCGGATGCCACCTGCCCCGGCTTGGTGGAGGAGACGAGAAGGAAGCTCTCGACCTCCGATACGGAAAAGTCGCCGAAGCTCACCGGTCGGGAGCCGCGCGCCGGCGGACATTGCGCGAAGGGATTGTTGCGGCACGCGTCAAGGATCACGATCTTGCGGCGCGCCTCCGCCACCGCGTTGAACACCTCGGTCAGCGAGACGGCACGGCGCAGGGCTCGCTCGGTGCAGTCGGACACCTGCATGTCGATGGGCGCGAGCACGTTGCCCGTGCTCCCCTCCATGCCGTGGCCGGCATAGAAGACGAGCGCCAGCTCGGCGCCTTTCGCCTTACTACGCAATGCATAGAGCGCTTCTTCCAGGCCATCCCGGTCCAGGTTGAAGCAACCGGGCCGCTGCCCATCGCAGCGCACCACGTCAAAGCCGTTGGCGTCGAGAAGGGCCGCCAGCCGGCCGGCATCGAGTCGCGGATTATCGAGCGGCGCGAGCGACTGATAGGTGTCGTTGCCGATCACCAGCGCCACGCGCCTGCCCTCTTCGGCCACGGCGGGCGCGGCCGACACCAGGAGCGCAACGACAACGGAAAGAATCCACGCGAGCATGCGTTCCCCCGTCGCAGCGGACAGCGCAAATTACCTGGATTGCGGCGC
This sequence comes from Hyphomicrobiaceae bacterium, assembly GCA_017353825.1. Taxonomy (GTDB): domain Bacteria; phylum Pseudomonadota; class Alphaproteobacteria; order Rhizobiales; family Hyphomicrobiaceae; genus AWTP1-13. The sequence goes on from JAFMSC010000246.1 coordinate 5,949, forward strand.
GATGCAAGGAAAACCGCAGCGTACGTTGTACGCCGGCCGGCCGCAGGCAATCACCAACTCCAGAGAGGTCAAGTCCCGGTCTCAACTCCCGAGCCGGACCGATCATGCACCATTCATTAGACTCTTACGGACATGCGCGCGCGAAACGAGATCGGAGATCGCACTGACCGCTTGATGGGTGCGCGCTCGTGGACTGTAATCGTCAGTTGGCGACAATTCTTGGGGGATACGACCCGCCGTAGGAGAGAGTCCTTTTTCGTGGTATGGCCCGGTTGCTACACGATCGATGGCAGCGCCAACACGGGCCTCGCAACATGCCGGCTCCTTCTCAGCGTGGCGGTGACTGACGGAGAAGCTGCCCTCCTCGCAAGAGCAGCTTGTAGCGCCTCGCCGAGACCGGCTCGCCAACCCCGAGCCCCTCGGCCGCCCGCACAACAAACCGGTCGAGGGTTTGCCCGCCAAGGCTTGCCGCCGAGGCAGCACCCGGTCCGGCCTATACGCCATGTGTGCCACACGCTGGTGTCGACCATCGTCTCTGCGCCTCGCCCGAGCGCCGTCGGCGACCCCGATCAACGGTTGAGCCTGTACCGGAAGGCAGGAGCGGCAGCGCAATTTGGCCGTCGCCTCCACCTGCAAGGGTGGTGCCAGGACCTCCAAACGGCCGGAGGCCCAGAAATC
>JAFMSC010000247.1:0-5609 GCA_017353825.1 Hyphomicrobiaceae bacterium
CCCAGAACACGCTGCCGCCGCGGCGCTCGTATTCCGCCGCGACGCTGCCGGCGCACAGGTAGCGCCGCTCGCCCACGTCCACCACCAGGTCGGGATTGGCACACACGAAAGGCAGCGCCCGCGCCAGCCCCTCCGTTATCAGCGGATCATAGCTCTCCACCGTCTCGTTCGCCTCGTCGGCAAGCCCGGTGCAGACGATGGCATCGGCCTCGTGCAGCGCCGCGGCCTCGCCAGGCAGACGCTGGAACAGGCGGCTGTCGCGCCTGGCCGGCCCGATGCGGTGGAGGCGCTGGTAGCCCCTCTGGGCGATGTGGGTGAGTGCTATGTCGCCCGATGACACGATGGCGTCCCAGGCGTCCGAGCGCACGCCGGTGCGCTCCAGCACGCGCTCGACGCCGTCGGCCGGCACCGGTGCATTGGAGACCAGTACCACCGTGCCGCCGTTCGCGCGGAACTGCGCTAGCGCTGCGCCGGCCTCGGCGTAGGCCTGCCGGCCGTTGTGCACGACGCCCCACACGTCGCAAAAGAGGGTCTGGTAGCGCACCAGCAGCGAGCCGGCATTGGCGATGATGGACGGTGTCATGATCGGGGCGGGATTGCGTTTTGGCGGTCGATGCCTTTGAGCCTGCGGCAAGTCCTGTGCTCGTTATCGCGAGCTGTTGATGTGCCAGAAGGTGATGAGATATTGCTACGAGGCAAGACGGGCCACCGCGAACGATCCAAAATCGGGGGAATGCCGCCTGAACCGACTTCACGCACGGGCCACAGCCTCCCTAATCCCAAATCAGCTCATCCCCAACCCCTAAGATGCAACTCTCCTACGCCCAGAACTTGGAGGACTACCACCTCGATCTGGTCTTCCGTGACCAGGCCGACGGCGTCTACGTGGACGTGGGCGGCGGTCATCCAGTGGCGGACAACGTGTCCTTCTGGTTCTATCTCAAGGGCTGGCGCGGCCTGGTGGTCGAGCCGCAGGAGGTGCTGGCCGACATCTACAAGGGCGTGCGTCCGCGCGACCGCACGGTGGCCTGCCTTGCCGGTCGCACGGACGGAGAGGCCGAGTTCCATGTCGTGGACAAGCTGCACGGTTTCTCCACGGTCGTGCATGAGAATGCGGCTGGCGCAGCCCAATTCGGTGCCGGCTATACGACCGTCCGAAAGCCGGTGCGCACGCTCGCCGCCCTCTGCGCGGAGTCCGGCCTCGCCCGCATCGATTTCCTCAAGATCGACGTAGAGGGCGCGGAAGCCGACGCGATCGCCGGCATGGACTTCACGCGCTGGCGCCCCCGCATCGTCGTGGTGGAAGCGGTGGCGCCAGGCAGCATGGCCGAGGCCTGGACGGCATGGGAGCCCGCCCTCATCGCCGCCGGCTATCGGTTCGCGTTCTTCGACAGGCTCAACCGCTTCTACGTGGCCGACGAGGCGGCGGATCTCGCCCGGCGCTTTCCCGCCGAGCCCGCGTCGTGGGACCGGGGCCAGCACCTCTGGGAGTACGGACGCGCACCTGAGAGGACCGACCATCCCGACCACGCGCTGGCCCTCGTCCTGCAGGCCGGACTCTTCGCGCTGCTGCCGACGCTGGAGCCAGCGCTCGTCGAACGCCTCATCGTGCGCGGGCTAGAAGCGATCGGCGGGGGAGCGTCCACAACGAAGAGCCCGGATCAGCTTGCCGGCACTGCCGAGTTCCCCCGCCCCCGCACGCCCAACGGCGACCTCATCGGCCTCCTGCAGAGCGACGAGTTGCGCGCCGCCCTCGGCCGCATCGCGTGCCGGTATGACGGGGGCCTCTTCGACTGACGCCCCGCTTGGCATGCCGAAGAGCCCGGAAATTGGCTATGGTCCTGGCGCATCGGCGCCTTGCCGCGGAGGCAGAAACGGGATATGGGCCCTCCACCGATGGGCGCCCTAAAGGCCTCAGGCAGGGTCTGTCGCGGCGGAAATTCGAACAAGGGACGGTCATGGACGCGTCATTCATTATCCTCTGGGCTGTGGTGGGCGCCGTCATCGGCTGGCTGGCCAACCAGATCATGATCAAGGGCGACCTCGGCATGCAGACCGATCTTCTGGTCGGGGTGGCGGGGGCCGTGATCGGAGGCTGGCTGTTGTCGTCCGCGTTTGGCCTCCTCGGCGGCCAGCAGGCCGTCCTGCTCGGTCATATCGTCAACTCTGCGCTGGGCGCGGTGATCGCCACCCTCGTCGGCCGCCGGGTCATCAAGCCGCAGTAGGCTTGGGTTTGCCCCGGCGGTGCCGGGGCTGACCAAACCTCAACTGACCAAGCCTCACAAGCTCCCATCGTGTGTCTTCCTGGGCGGTCTTCTTCGGAGACCTGCTCTGGGAGCTCTTGTCTCGGAGCTCTTGTCTGGGAGGTCGGCGGATTTTCTCTGGGAGATGCGGGCGCTCGATCCAACTACGCTGGCGCTATATCACACCCCCATCCCGCAGCGCGGCAATCGCGGCGCGATCGTAGCCCAGTTCGGCCAGGATCTCTTCGGTGTGCTCGCCGAGCAGCGGGGCGCGGTGGCGGATGGTCCCGGGCGTGGCGGAGAGCCGCACGGGCACCTTGGCAACCGGCGCCGGCCGTGGCGCGCCGGGGAACTCCACTGGCTGGAAGAACTGCATGGCATTGACGTGGGGGTCGTCCAGCGTCTCCTGCGGCTTCAGCACCGGTCCGGCGGGGATCCTCGCGGCGCCCAGCACCTCCAGCGCTTGGGCGGTGGTGCGCTCCGCGCACCAGCGGCTCATGCGCTCGCTCACCAGGACGCCGTGGTCGCCGCGCGAGATGTCATTCTTAAATCGGGGATCGGTGAGCCAGTGCTCCTCACCCATCAGCCTGGCCCAGCGCCCGAATAACGGGTCTCCGATCACCTGCGTCAGGATCCAGCCGTCCCTGGTGCGGAAGACATCGACCGGCGCCGCAGTCTGGCCGCGATTGCCCGTGGGCACCCGGTCCGGTTTGATCACAGCTTGCTCGATCAGCATGGCGTTGGTCATGGTGACGGCGGTTGCGAGCAGCGCTCCCTCCACCCACTGACCCTTGCCGGTTGCCCTGCGCGCCATGAGTGCCGCCATGGTGCCGAAGGCGCAGTGCAGCGCGGTGCCGAAGTCCACCCACGGCACCTGCGCGCGGTAGGGCTGCTCCTCCGTCCCGGTCATGTAGACGGCACCCGACATCACCTGGCCGATGCCGTCGAAGCCCACACGGTTGCTGTAGGGGCCCCCGCGGCCATAGGCGGTTACGGTGGTGAGAATGATGTCGGGCTTCACCGCCGCCAGGCTCGCATAGTCGAGCTTCATGGCCTCCAAGGTCTGCGGCGGCAGGTTGGCCACCACCACATCGGCGGTGGCTACTAGCCGGCGTACCGCCTCCTGGCCCTCAGGCCGCATCGGGTCGAGCGTGAGCCCGCGCTTGTTGCGGTTCATCTGCAGGAACAGGGCGCCCTCGCCGCTGGCAGCCACCGGGGCCTGGAAGCGGTCCTCGCTGCCCTCGCGCTTCTCGATGCGAATCACGTCGGCACCGTGCTCGGCCAGCAGCGCGGCGCAGTAGGGGCCGGCGATATAGCGCCCAAAATCCAGTACGCGGACGCCGTCGAGAACTCCCGCCACGGCCTGCCCTCCTGTCATTGGTCCCTCGGCTCAAGCTTCAACGAAGCTATGATGCTGCTGCAACGCGTTGCAATAGCGCCACAGCTGGCGCGTCGCGAGAGCCTTGCTTGACCCGGATGCACCCGTGGCCAACAGCCGAATATGCCCTGTGCACTGCACACCTGCCTTGTTCCGTTAACGCCGGTTCCGCTGGCTGCTCCGAGCAAAGCGCAGTAAAATTTCGGTGCGGATCCGCGCCGCCTGATGAGGCTGCCGGCGAGCGCGGGAGCAACGAAGAGGATCATGGCAGCCCACCAAGGAGCGTTGCCATGCCCATTGATATTCAAGCTCTCATCATCTGGCTAGCGATCGGTGCCATTGCAGGATGGCTGGCGGGCCAGATCATGAGCGGTGGTGGCTTCGGCCTGATCGGCAACATCATCCTCGGCATCGTCGGGGCTGTGGTGGCCGGGTGGCTGTTCCCGAATTTGGGATGGGTGCTTTTTGCCAATCCCTGGGTCGCAGCCATCGTCAACGCACTGATCGGCTCGATCATCGTCTTGTTCGTGCTCGGCCTGCTGAAACGAGCCTGACGCAGCGATCGCCGGGGTCGGACCCCAGGGGTCTGACCTCGGACATTGCAAACACCCGTGCCGGCGTTGTGTTCACTCATCCCAGCAGCATCCGCATCGCCCGCCCAATTGCGAACACGAGGGTGGCAAGTACGAGATTGGCCACCACGCCGGTCACGAGATAGGTGGTTGTTTTCGAGGTCCAGTCTATGCGGGACTGCGGCCCCAGCCGCCACAGTCGCCAGCGATCGAGGGTGAGGCCCGCCGCCCCCACCGGCACCACCCAGCCCGGCGCGCCGAGGTAGCCCGCCAGCCCCAAGGCGAGAATGACGGCGTAGTGTCCATAGGGCGTGCGCTCTGTCATTTCCCGTCAGCTGCGGCCCTAGTCCCGACCTCGAGCCGGGCTCCGGTCGAGCCTTCACCATGGCGCCCAGCTGTGGCACCTCCCGCAGAAGGGCCTCACCAACTAGACCAGCCTTACCCTCGCCTACAAGCTTACCTCGTGGCCTCGTGCGTCCAAGCCGTTGCCGGGGCATCCGACCGCCTAGACCGCTCCGAGCCGATGATTTGTCTCTCGTATGCCTGCTTGCTGGTTGCGTCGCAGCGCCGCGGGCCGAAAATTCGCCACAACGCCGTATGGCGGATCGCATAGCGATATGGCAACCACGCGCCATGCGCACCGACCTGTTTGACTTCGACCTGCCCGACGATCGCATCGCGCTTGAGCCCGCCAATCCACGCGACGCCGCACGCCTGCTGGTGGTGCAGCCGCAGCCAGCCGCGCGCACCCCGCGCGCTCCTGGAGCGCGGGGAGAAGGACCGGCGGAGGCGCAGGGGCAGGCTCCGGGCGCTGTGTCTTTGGCTGGCCCCGTCCTTAAAGACCGTCGCATCTGCGACCTGCCCAAACTACTTCGGCCAGGCGACGCGCTGGTGGTCAATGATACGCGCGTGATCCGCGCGGCGCTCACGGGCGAGCGCCTGCGCGGCCCCAACCGCGTCGTCGTCGCATTCAACTTGCACAAGCGCATCGACGAGTACCGCTGGCTCGCCTTCGCGCGCCCGGCCAAGCGCCTCGCCCGCGGCGACCGCATCCGCTTCGGCCACGATGGCCGCGTCTGCCTGCTGGGCACGCTCGAAGCCACCGTGGGCGGCGTTGGCGAGGCGGGCGAGGTGGAGCTGGCGTTCAGCCTTCACGGCGCCTACCTTGAAGAGGCCATCGCCAGCATCGGCGACCCGCCGCTACCGCCCTACATCTCCGGGCGGCGTGCGCTCGAGCCTGCCGACGCCGAGCGTTACCAGACCGTATTCGCCCGCCGCGATGGTGCGGTGGCCGCGCCGACGGCCGGCCTGCACTTCACCGAGCGACTGCTGGAGGCACTGCACACGCGCGGCATTTCCCGGCATTGCGTGACCCTGCACGTTGGCGCGGGCACCTTCCTGCCTGTCAAGGCCGAG
>JAFMSC010000247.1:5619-6601 GCA_017353825.1 Hyphomicrobiaceae bacterium
TGCATAGCGAGTGGGGTGCGATTCCCGAGCCGACGGCGGCAGCCCTCAACTACGCGCGGGCTGCCGGCGGCCGCATTCTGGCCGTCGGCACCACCGTGCTACGGCTCCTCGAGACGGCTGCAGCCGATGACGGGGGCATCCGGGCTTTTGCCGGCGAGACGGACCTCTTCATCACGCCCGGGTACCGCTTCAAGGCCGCTGACCTGCTCCTCACTAACTTCCACCTGCCGCGCTCTACCCTGTTCATGTTGGTCGCTGCTTTCAGCGGTCGCTCCACGATGCGGGCTGCCTACGACCACGCGATCGGCGAGGGCTACCGCTTCTATTCCTACGGCGATGCCTGCCTGCTGCACCCGGCGCAGGCCGCATGAACCAGGGCGAGAGGCGGAATGAGCGCGGCCTTTTCCTTCAAGCTGCTGGCGACCGACGCGGGCGCGCGCCTGGGCGAAATCGCCACGGCGCGCGGAGTGATCCGCACGCCCGCGTTCATGCCCGTTGGCACGGCGGCGACGGTGAAGGCGCTCTATCCAGAACAGCTTGAGTCCGCCGGTGCCGATGTCATCCTCGCCAACACCTACCACCTCATGCTGCGGCCGGGCGCGGAACGCGTCGCGAGGCTCGGCGGCCTGCACGCCTTCATGCGTTGGCGGCGCCCGATCCTCACCGACAGCGGGGGCTTCCAAGTCATGAGCCTCGCCAAGCTGCGCAAGATCGCGGACGATGGCGTCACGTTCCAATCCCACATCGACGGTGCCACGTATGCCCTGAGCCCCGAGCGGGCGGTGGAGGTCCAATGCCTGCTCGGGGCCGACATTATGATGCAGCTCGACGAGTGCGTGGCACTGCCGGCCTCCTACGATGAGATCGCGCGCGCGGTGGACCGCTCCCTGGCCTGGGCCGCGCGCTGCAAGAGCGCCTTCGCAGCCCGACTGGAGGCGGGGTTGGCCAGGCCTGGCCAGACCCTATTCGGGATCGTCCAGGG
>JAFMSC010000248.1 GCA_017353825.1 Hyphomicrobiaceae bacterium
CCGAGCACGGTGCGCGGCACGCGGATGTCCCAGAGGATCAGCCGCGCCGCCTGCCCGCCGACACGCAGGCCGAAGCCCGAGGGGCCGATGGCAAGGGACGCGACGAACGCGACGATCACGCCGGCCGCAAGGATGCCGAGGAGGACGGGGGGCCTCACGCCGGCCCGCGCTGGCGCCTCGGTCATTGCCGGCGCGCCTCGAGGTGATTGCGGGCCTCGACCAGCCGCTGGATGGCGTCGGCGATGTGCGGCGTGCCGCACAGCCAGAGGCGCCACGGCACTTCTACGGAGGTGCCCTGCCGGCGCAGTGCGGCGAGCACGGGATGGCGCAAGTTGTCGCTAACCACGGTGCGATACTCGTCGGCGGCGCTGGTCAGGATGAGCAGGTCCGGCGGCGCCGCGGCGAGCAGCTCCAGCGGCACCTGGCCGGCACGTGTCAGGCGGTACTCGGCAGCCTTGTTACGGAAGCCGGCGGCGGTGAGCGCCGCATCGGCGAGGCTGCCAGTAGCCAATACGGCGCCGCCCACCTGGTACACGACGGCGGTGGGCGACGACGCCCGTGGAGAGGCCGCAACCGCGGCGAGCCGCCGATCGAAGGCCGCGATCATCGCCTCCCCGCGCGCCTCCTCGCCGACGGCGGCAGCAACGGTGCGGACCGCCACGCGTACACCGTCCAGATCGGAGGCCAGCGGCACTTCGACCACGTTCATGCTCAACCGGCGCAGCAGGTTGACCGTCGCCGCGACACCGAATGGGCCGGCGAGGACGAGGTCTGGCCCGTAGCGCAACACGTCCTCCGCGCTGCCACGCGTGACCGGCAGGCCCTTGGCCTTCTCCCAGATCGCCGAGTCCTTGAGGTCGGCGGCAAGGTGTGTGACGGCGGCAATGCGTTCCCGCTCCACCAGCTCGACCAGCAGCTGGTCCGCGCACAGGTTGAGCGAGACGATGCGCACCGGCTTGCGGTCCGCCGCTGCCGGCTGAACCTGCAGGAGCAGGCCAGCCGAGACGACCGCCGGCCAGAGCGAAAGCAAGTAGCGTCGTTGCACGCGCCTGATACCTTTGCTGCTCAGGGCCCCTGTTCCGATCGCGGCGGACGCCTCCCGACCCGCCGGGCGGCGCGGGCACCAGCACCAACCCGGAGGCGGCGTGCGCCGGCGTTCATCGGTTGGTGAGGCGAATGCCTACGAACACGCCCAGGCCGGGCCTCTCAAATCCAGTCGGGTCCTGATAGTGCAGGTCGAACAGGTTGTCGACGCGGCCAAAGAGGCTCATATGGTCGTCAATCTTGTAGTTCGCTGCGACATTTACGATGGTGAAGCCTGGTGCGGTGACAGGCGCGAAGGTGGCGCGGTCGATGTCGTCCCACGAGCTCACGCCGAGCACGGTCGCCGAGAACGACCAGGGACCAGTCGGCGACCACGCCAGCGTCGCGCTGGCCTTGTCCTTCGGGCGGCGCAGCAGCTCCAGTCCGGTCACCGCGTCGAGGGCGTCGGTGTGGGTGTAGTCGCCCCGCAGGCGCAGCTCGTCGGTGAGGAGGAGAGAGGCGAACCACTCGGTCCCGTAGGTGGCCGCGCGCCCGATGTTGATGCTCGTGGAGACGCTGGTAACCGGGTCGAAGCTGGTTTGGATGAGATCGGTAATGTCGTTGCGGAAATAGCTCACCCCAACGCGCAGCCTGTTGGAGAGGAGCGGCTGCTCGAAGCCGAGGTCGTACCCCGTGCTCGCTTCCGGCTTCAGGTTGGGATTGGCGAAAAAGAACGGCGGGAAGTCCACGAAGCGATCGTTCAAGCTCGGTGCGTGGAACGCCGTCCCAATGCTGCCTTTCAGCTTGGTCTCGGTGCCCGGAACGATGTAGGCCGGTGCCACGCGCCAAGTCGCATGATCCCCGAAGTTGTCGTTGTCGTCGAGACGGACGTTCGCCGCCATGAACAGCCGCTTGGCGATCTCGGACTGCAGCTCGACATACCCGGCCCTGTTGGTCTCCTCGGCACTGGTAGCCGCCCTTCCCAGGAAGTTGGCGTTCGCCGAAAGCCGCTCCGTCTGGCTTTCCAGCCCCACTATCAGCGTCTGGCCGGGGGCGAGCGTGGTCACGCCACGCCAGTCATACTTGATACGCTCACCGTCATTTTCGCTCGCCAAAGGGGAGTCGGGAAAGAGTGTCGAGTTCCTGGCATTGGTGTAGCCGACGGCGGCATAGCTCTTGAAGGCTCCGCCGAACAGCGACAGCACGCTCTCGCCGCGGGTATAGAGCTGATGCACGGTCTGGATGCTGCGTCTGGCCTCGGGGAAGGTGGGGAAGGCGAAGGGGTCGTCGTTGGTGAATTTCAGCGTCGCATCGGTGTAGCGGGCGACGACGTTAAAGGTGAGGTCTTTGGTCACATCGAAGCCGAGCTTCGTGGAATAGGTCTGGTTGTCGTAATCGTCGTCGTTGCGCTTCTCGCCCGGCGGCAGCAGCTCGAGCGGCGTCACGGGCGTGGCGTCCGAATGCAGGTGCGCGAAATTGAAGGCGTAGTTGAAGCCCTTCTCCGAGCCGCTCAGGCTGCTGGTCTGGTTGAACGTGCCGAATGACCCCGCCTCCACGGTGCCCGTGACCAGCGGCGGGCCCTCGCCCTGTTTGGTGGTGATGGCGATCACGCCACCTAGCGCGTCGGCCCCGTACAGCCCGCTCTGCGGTCCGCGCAGCACCTCGATGCTTCCCAGGTCGGCGGTCAGCAGCTGACCGAAGTCGAACGCCCGGCCGGGGCTGCTCGGGTCGCTCACGTCGATGCCGTCGATGAGCACCTTGACGTGGTCGGAATTTGTTCCGCGCATGAACACCGAGGTCACGCCGCCCGGTCCGCCGGACTGCACGAGGTTGATCCCCGGAACCGTGATGAGCGCATCGGGCGCCGTACGCCGCTGGTCACGCTCCATGTCCGCGGCTGTGATGAGGGTCACGGAGCTGGTGGTCTCCGCTACGGGCGTCGGGTTGGCGGTCGGGCTGATGACGACGTCGCCCTTTTCACCCTTGGTAGCCTTCTGCGGGTTCTTGGCCGTCGCCTTGCGCGGGGCGGTGACGACCACGGCCGGAAGCTCTGTCGGCGGCGAAACCGGGAGCTGGGCCGATGCGGCTCGATTGAGCTCGATGACTGCCGCAGAAGCCGTAATCAGATATGACAACCATGAACGCATGACGCTCTCCGAACGCAAGGAGCGGAGGCGGGGGAATGCCCCTGGGAGGGCGAGCGGAAGCGCTGCGTGTGGCCGGCCCCAGATGGAGTGCGGCTTGCGCCATCAATGGCTGCTGGCTTGCTTCGCTGGTCCCTTGGCGGACATCACCTGCACGACCCCAACTCACGACACACAAGAGTCGTCGCCACTACGGTGGTCCGCTCGCCCGCGCGCCCCGCGCAGGCGATGGGCGACACGTGCCGGCAGGTCTCCTGGCTCGCGGCTCTCGCTTGACATAGTGCGCGTCGCCTCCGCCTTCCCACCGTTGCTGGCAGTGGCTTCTGGGGCGACGCTCGCCGCTTACAGTTGCGGGGGCAGCCGCGGCATTGAGGACCGCCGTACCGATGCACGGGCCTCGCACCGCGTTCCCTTTTCACCGCCGCGACCCGCCAGGGCCGCAGCGAGACCGTCACGCAGGTCCCATCCAACCGGCGTGGGCATGCGGCTGTCAACCGGGCGAGCGGCCGTGTGCGCGATTTTTCAGCCTTATGCTGACATCCGCGCCACGGCGCCGTATGAGGAGGGACCGTTTGGCACATCCTGGTGATCGCCGGTAACAGCGTGCAGACGATCGGCCGGCGCGCGTCGCGCCCATGCAAGGCCGCAGATGAGGGGCTTGCCCATGGGATTTCCGTCGCCTCTCGACACGGCCATCCTAGCGCCCGCCGCCATCCTCGGCCTCATGGGCCTCTGGCTGGGCTTCGGTCGGTCGCTGGTAGCCTGGCCCATGCGCTGGCTATGGCCTCTCATCGGCTCCTACCTCGCCGGCAGGCTCGCCGAGCTCTACGTCCTCATCAATTGGGACAGGGCGGCGTTGGTCAACCTCGTCGGTCTCGCCGGTGTCGCCGTTCCGAGCACGGCCTTTGTTATCGCGTTCCTGGTCGCCCTCATCGGGCTCGTGATGTTCATGGGCAACCTCAGGGAGCGCATTGCTGTTTGGACAGCCCGGCGGCGCATCGGGCTCCTGGAGCGAGCGATGGGGGGTCTTGCGGGTATCGCGTGTGCAATGCTTGTGGCCTTCATCGTTGTCGCCGATACGCCCGTGGGGCACGTGTTGGACAACAAGCCGGCTTGGGTGCAGGGGTCGGCCGTCTTGCCCTATATCAGGGGTGCGCTCGATGAGCTCGGCAGGCCCCTGTCGCCCTACCTGCCCCCCCGAGAGCATTGGCAAGCGCGGTAGCGACTCGGACACGCGAGGCGATCAGCATCGATGAATGCCCGCGTGCGCAGCAGTTCGCCCCCCTCGCCTTGTCAGGACGGCGACCCGACGCCATCAAGCGCCACCCGTAGCATTTGGGCGCGGTTGCTGCGCAAGCTGCCCACGCCACCCGAGCTCGCCACGGTGCCCGGCAACGCAGCTGAGGGCTGAAGCCGGCGCCCGGGTGCGCTTGGCTACATCAAGAGGTAATGTTTCACGTGAAACACGTCGCGCGGGAACCTCGCGCCATCCGTGCGGCGCTGGTCGCGGCGGCGTCCGCGGTGCCCGGCACCATGCCGGCAAGGGTAGCTCTATGATCACCAACGAGATGCGGGTCCGCGTGCAATGGGGCGACTGCGACCCCGCCGGCATCGTCTACTACCCGCACTATTTCGAGTGGTTGGACGCCTCCACGATCCTGCTGTTCGAGAAGGCCACGGGGCTCACTAAGATCAGGATGCTGGAGAAGTACGGCGGCGCCGGCCTTGCGCTCCTGGAGGCGCGCGCTGTGTTCAAGGTGGCCTCCAGGTACGGCGATGACATCAGGATCGAGAGCCGTGTCACCGAGTTCCGGCGCACCACCTTCTTCGTGCACCACCGCGTCAGCAAGGTCGACGGCACCCTGGCCCTTGAAGGTTTCGAGACCAGGCTCTGGACCGTACGCGACCCAGACACCGGCCGCATCAAGTCGGGCACAATGCCGCCAGAGGTGATCGCCAGCTTCCAGGGCACGTGAGACAGACCCCGCGATGGGATCCGTCCCGCCAGCGCGTAGTCAGGCGGCAGCGCCCGGTTTACAGTCCCCGCCCAAGCTCCGCGAGATGGCCGGCCGGCACGGGGGCCGCCGGTCAGCCGCAGAGGAACCCGCCGAACGTAACACCCCGAGAGGACCCCCCGAGAGGAGCCCCATGTCCGACACCATGTCCGACACCATGTCCGATACCACCGCCCCCTACCGCGCCGACGAGGTTGGCAGCCTTCTTCGCACCGCCCCGCTGAAGGAGGCGCGCGCTCGGCGTGCGAAGGGTGAGATCACGCCGGCCCAGCTTAAGGCGGTCGAGGATGAGGAGATCCGCAAGATCCTCCGTAAGCAGGAGGAGATCGGCCTTAAGCTCGCCACCGACGGCGAGTTCCGGCGCACCTGGTGGCAGTTTGACTTCTTCGAGGGGCTCGGGGGCGTTGAGATCTATGATGCCGAGAGAGGCATCCAGTTCAAGGGCATCGAGACTGCGCCACGGGCCCTGCGCGTCACGGGCAAGCTCGACTTCCCTGCCGACCACCCGATGCTGGAGCACTTCAGGTTCTTGGCGGCGAACACCCTCGTCACGCCCAAGATGACCATCCCGGCCCCAGCAAACCTGCACTTCCGCAACGGGCGCAAGAGCATCAGCAGGCAGGTCTACCCGGACCTCGCCTCATTCTTCGACGACCTTGCCATGGTCTACGGCAAAGTCATCAGGGCCTTCTACGACGCCGGTTGCCGCTACTTGCAGCTCGATGACACCTCTTGGGGCTATCTGTGCTCGGCGCAGGAGCGGGCACTGGCCAAGACCCGCGGCGACGACAACGTCGACGAGCTGCCGGCCGTCTACGCCGAGCTCACCAACCGCGCCCTGAAATCGAAGCCGTCCGACATGGTTGTCACCACCCACGTCTGCCGCGGCAACTTCCGCTCGCACTGGATCTCGGAGGGCGGCTACGAACCGGTGGCCGAGTTGCTGCTCGGCGGCGTCAACTACGACGGCTACTTCATGGAGTGGGACACCGAGCGCGCCGGCGGTTTGGAGCCGCTGCGGTTCCTTCCCAAGGGCAGCAAACGCGTGGTGGTGGGTCTCATCACCTCCAAGACCGGCGCGCTGGAGACGAAGGACTATATCAAGCGGCGCCTCGACGTGGCCGCCAAGCACGCTCCGTTGGGCCAGCTGTGTCTGTCCCCCCAATGCGGTTTCGCCTCCACCGAGGAAGGCAACATCCTCACCGAGGACGAGCAGTGGGCCAAGCTGGGGCTGGTGGTGGACGTTGCCCGCGAGGTGTGGGGCCCTTGATGGAGGAGTGCGATTGCCGGGCCGCCGGGTCGCGTCGATGTGCCGCCCAGTGCTCCATCAAAGCTGCACGAGAGAAATGCAGCGCGGGGCCGGGCCGGCACGAACGTTGCGGCCCGACAGTTGGCCCGGCTCGCCTTGTAGGATTTTT
>JAFMSC010000249.1 GCA_017353825.1 Hyphomicrobiaceae bacterium
CGCCCGAGCGCCTGGCCGCGGAGCCCGCCTGATGCAGCTCACAGTTGAAGACCTGCCCCGCCGTAAGCGGATGAACCTATCCAACTGCCGGTTTTAGGACCAAAGGTCTTCACTACACCGGGGGTGGGGAGGGCTGGCCGGAATGCTGATCCTTGGCGGCGCTGGACGGGCAGTTCGATCCTGAGTTTGTCGAGCAAGAGCTTGAGATCGGGCTCGGGTTGGTGGGTGAGCTGCAGTTCACGTCTATCCGTTGTCGGCGCCATCACGTCGATCATCTGCACGGCGGAGAACTTTCTTTTTGCGTTGATCGGAGGAACATGCCCGCGCACTACCGCAGCCGGCGTTGCGACGGAAATCCCCTTGGTCTTCACTACCCGCGTTTCCAGCTTTTCGCGCCAAGCAACATCAATAACTTGGGGCACGAAAGTCCAGAAAACCGGGGTTGAATCGGCTATCCAGAAACTACGCTGCAGGGCAGCACGCCTTTCATCCATCCGGGTGCGCCCAGCGAATGGAAACTAAGTCGGGCCAGCGGCACGGTCGATGCCGCTGGAACGGGGCCTGCGCTGGCGAACGAACTCCACACCATCTGGATGTCCGACCAACGACGCGACGAGGGCACCGGGCGTTCCCGGACGAGCGCGAGGGCAGGTTTCAGGGCTCCGTCTTCAGATCAGGAGGCGACGCTCGCCCGGCGGTCGGGCTTTGGCGGTCGTAAGGGCGAAGAGGGAGGAAGGAAATGCCCGACCGCGATACCCGACGCCTGGCTGCCATCGGCAAACGAGGGCGAAGCCAATCTATTCGACCATCAAGGTGATCACGCCGAGCGGTCCGAAATCGGCATTTGTGGCGGCCGGGGCGCAGGGGCACGGGCGTGGTGCAGGTACCGGTCGTCACGATCTGGCCACGCCGGAGGCCGCCGGCGGGAAGCGGCTGCGCGTTGGCGAGTTCCTCAAGGGCCCTCAGCGGATCGCCCAAGACCTTGGCCGCGTTGCCGGACTGGATGAGCGTGCCTTCAAGCGCAAGAACGATTTCGATGCCTGCGAGGTCGATGCCGCGCCAGTTCAAGACTCCAGCTCCCGCGATGAACGCGCCGTTGCCCATGTCGTCGGCGAGCTTCAGGAGGTCCGGCGCATCGGCCGGCCAGCGGCAATCGGCGATTTCCATGGCTGGCACGATGGCCTCGACGCTGGCTTCGATCTCCTCGCGCGCGTAGGGCGCCGCGCGCCGAGGCAGATCACGGCCGAGCAGGAACGCGACCTCGCATTCGATGAGCGGGGCCACGAATTGGGCGAGCGGCACGACGGCGGGTGAGGTGTGGAAGAACGGCGCCAGCAGCGCGCCGGCGACCGGCTTGTTCGTGCCATAGCGCTGCTGCTGGGCGGCCGTGAGAGCCGTCACCTTCCAGGCGCGCACTTGGCCGCCGGCAAGCTTCGCCAGCTCCGATTGCACCAGGTAGGCGTCGGCCACATCGGCAACCGCGCCGCGCCATGGTGCGGGATCGAGCGCGCCGGCCCTGGCGCGGGCTTCGGCGAGCCGCGCGGCGAGGGATGGAGCGCTCATAGGCCTGGCTCGGGGCTGAAGTATTTCTCGAACTTGCCCGTCATGCCGTCGAAGCTCTTACCATCGGCCGGCGGCTCCTTCTTGCCGGCGATGTTCGGCCAATCGAGCGCGTATTTGGCGTTGAGCTCGAGCCAACGTTCGGCGCCGGGCGCCGATTCCGGTTTGATCGCCTCGGCCGGGCACTCCGGCTCGCACACGCCACAGTGGATGCACTCGCTGGGGTCGATGACGAGCATGTTCTGGCCTTCGTAGAAGCAGTCGGCCGGACAGACGTCCACGCAATCCATGTACTTGCACTTGATGCAGTTCTCGGTCACGAGATAGGTCATCGCCCTCTCCTCTTCCCTGGGCACGAAGGCGGCGTTCAGAGGCGCTGCGCGCCGCGGACACCCAGAAACTCCATCATCAGCTCGAGCTGGCCATTCAGCATGTGCGTTCCGAGATGGACGGCGTAGCCGAGCGCCCTGGCCGCGGTCAGCAGCGGCGTCATCTCCGGCTTCATCACCACCTCGGCTACCAGCGAGGTTTTGTCGACGCTGTCGAGGTCGAACGCGTGGCCGTCGTCCGGTTTCAAGCCCAGCGAGGTGGCGTTCACGGCGACGTCATGGCCCGACGCATCGGCCGTGCCGAGCGCTACCGTGCAGGCGGGGAAGGCCTTGGCGACGCCGGCGACGATATTCTGGGCCTTGGAGCGCGTGCGATTGTGGATGGTGATGGCCGCAGCGCCGCTGGCCGCGAGGGCGTAGGCCAGCGCAGTGCCCGCCCCGCCGGCGCCGGCAATGTAGAAGCTGCGGCCCTCGACCTGGTGATCGTGCGACTTGAGGCCAGACACGAAGCCGCGGCCGTCGAGCAGCGTGCCAACGAAGCGGCCGTCCGGCTCACGCCGTACGGCGTTGACCACGCGGGTGTAGGCGCCGTCCTCAACAAGCGCGTCGCACAGCGCGGCCGCCTCCTGCTTGTGCGGGGCCGTTACGATGAAGCCCTTGAGATTGACAATCGACTTGAGCCCTGCCCAGCCGCGCGGCAGGTCGTCGCGCAGGATGCGGACCGCCACGCACACGGCATCGATTTTGCGGCAGGCGAAGTCGTCGTTGAACGCCATCGGCGTGCGCACATGGGCGATGGGATCGCCGATGATGGCATAGAGATCGGTGGTGCCGGTGATCATGCGCATGGGCCTTAACTATCTAGTTAGATATGATCGGTCACGAGGCAACTTGTCAATCGTTCGCGCCACCCTTCGTCATGGGTCAGAAGCGTCCAGCGATTGGGAAGAGGCCCTGACGGGCAGCCTCGCGGACGGCGCGGTTCGGCCGGCCCGGCGGTTGGGCCGATGAGCATTTGCGACCCGAAACCCGCGCTTACCAGCACGGCGGGTCCGATTTTGGCGCGGCGGCCGAAGGGTGGATTCGGCGACGGGCCCTGATCGGTTGGGCCTGCTGCCAGGACGGATCCTGCCTGGCATGCCGGAGAAAGTCGATGGGCCTGATCTGTGCGCTCAATGTTCCCGGGCAAGGACGCGGGAGATCGAGCGCACCTCCTGGGCCCGGTCAGGCGTCCACGCCGTTGATGGCGAAGTCGAAGACGTGGAAGTTGCGCAGGCCGCCCTCGGCGGCCCTGGCGGCGTAGCCGGTATTGAGCGGCTTGTTGAGGATGAACGGAACTCTCGCTTCCGACATGCCGCCGTGCGAGCGCAGGCGGTGGTCGGCGAGCTCCGTCAGGTCGTGCTCGCTCTCCCGTCCGCCGATGCAGGTGCCGGCGTCGCCCAACACCGCCACATCGCCTTCCCTGTCCAAAGGCAGGCCGAAGCTGGCGGCAGCGGTCTCCTTATCATACACGGCCGCGACGCCCGGCTGCGCCTGTGCGAGGGTCATGATCGCCTCCGGCGCCACCGATCGATCGTTCCTGTAGACCCGGACGAAGCCACCCAGCGCGCCATGGTGGGCGACGAAGTAGTCCGTGATGGGGCAGATGACCGTGGTCTTGCCCGGGCCGAGCTCCGCGTCGAGAACGTCCTGCAACCAGACCACCCGGTAGCTGCCATCGGGGCGTGTCTTGTCGTTCATGCCGTGGTCGGCGGTGAGCGCCACGACCGCCCCCATAGCGTCGAGCCGGCCGAAGTAGGCGTCCATGTCCTGGTAGTAGCGCAGCGCCTCCGGCTCCTCAGGGGCGTACGTGTGCTGAATGTAGTCGGTGAGCGAGAGATACATGAGGAGCGGCGCCTCGCGCTCCATGAGCTTGACGCCGGCCGCAAGCACGAACAGCGACAGCTCGGCCGAGTAGAGGCCCGGCAGCGGCAGCCCAACCAGCTCCAACACGTCGGCGATGCCGTGCTCCGCCGGCGTGCAGGTATCGGCCTTCTCCGAAGAGAAGTTGATGCTCCCGCCCGCGATGTTCATGCCTTTGCCGAGCTGCTGGCGCAACTTGTCCTTTGCGGCGATGGAGACCACCTTGGCTCCGGCGCGCGAGAACGCGGCCAACACCGTCGCGGAGCGCATCAGCTCAGGCCCGGTCATCACCACGGCCTTGCCGGTGACGGGATCGAGATAGAAGTTGCCGGATATGCCATGCACCGCCGGCAGGCTGCCCGTGACGATCGACACATTGTTGGGGCATGTGAAGCTGGGGATGACGCACTCGGCGATGGCATTGAAGCCCAACTGCATGAAGCGGGCCGTGTTCGGGATGAGGCCCCGCTTCAGCGCCGCATCGAGGTAGGCGGGGTCGCCGCCATCGATGCACACCACCACCACCGGCCGCGATGGCCAGCGATAGGTGGTGCCGTTCAGCTCAACCCTCGCCTTTTGCATGGGACGTTCCCCTCGTCCATTTCAGACGCCGCCACGGCTGCCCCCACGGCACCACAGTCCGGCCGCGATCGGCGCAGCGTTTGTGATGCAAGGCAAGGCAGGGCAAGGCCCAGACGGGCCCCAGACAAGCCCTAAGCGGGCCCTAAACGGACCCAGAAACGGCCCCAGACACGCCCAGACACGCCTCGGGCGGGCCGCCCGATGCCTTCCAGGCGAGCCTACCGGCAGCCGCCATCGACCGCCATCCGCAATGCGCGCGCCCATGGCGGGCCCAACGTCACAGCTGCGGGGCGCTGAAGGTGTCGCAGGCTTTCACCTGGCCGGATTCCAGGCCCCGGCGGAACCAGCGAACGCGCTGCTCCGAACTGCCGTGTGTGAAGGCGTCGGGGACGACGTAGCCCTGGGTACGGCGCTGGATCATGTCATCGCCGATAGCGGCCGCGGCGTTGAGGCCCTGCGCAATGTCGCCAGGCTCCAGCCGCGACTTCACCTGGTCGTTGAGCGAGGCCCAGACGCCGGCGAGACAGTCGGCCTGCAGCTCCATCCTGACCTGCAGGGCGTTGACCTCGGCCTCACTGCCGGCGCGCATCTTGGCCTGCTGCACGGCGTCGGCGATGCCGAGCTGGTTCTGCACGTGATGGCCGATCTCGTGCGCGATCACGTAGGCCTGGGCGAAGTCGCCCTGCGCGCCGAATCGACGCTTCATGAAGTCGTAGAACGCGAGGTCTACGTAGACCTTTTGGTCGAGTGGGCAGTAGAACGGCCCCATGGCGGATTGGCCGGGCCCGCACGCGGTGGGGGTGGTGCCGGAGAACAGCACCAGCGTGGGCTTCCGGTACTGTTTGCCGGCGGAGGCAAACACCCGACCCCAGACGTCCTCGGTGTCGGCGAGCACCTGGCGCACGAAGGTGCCCATGGCGTCGGTCGACTGCTGGACGCCGGGGCGGCCGGGCAGGCCCTCTACGTCCGGCGCGCCCGTGTTCGGGCTCGGGCGCGGCATGTCGGGGATGCGCAGGCCGCCGCCGGTCAGCAGCGCCAGCGGGTTGATGCCGAGCAGCAGGCAGCCGATGCCGATGATGAGCAGCCAGCCGAGCCCGAGACCCCGGCCGCCGCCGATGGGGACGACGACCCCGCCGCCTCCGGGGAACATGCCGCCGAAGCCGCCGCGTCCGCGCCGGTCCTCGACCTGATCGCTCTGGCGGTCTGCCTCGCCGTATCGCATGGCGCATCCTCAAGAACCGGCTAGGACCTGGAGGGCCGCGCACGGGCACGCCCCTGGCCCCCGTGGTTCACCTTGCAAGTTTAGCCCCCGGGCCGCCGGCGCGGACAGCTGCGTGGCGAAAGCGAGGTTAACACGGCTGGTGCGGATGCTGTCCCGTGCACTGGAGTACTATCGGGCGCTAAACTCCTGCCGCGGCAGGCAGCCCAACCCGGCCAGGGTGGCGCGAACGGCCGCATCGAGGGGCGTGTGCGGTTCCGCGCCAAGGAACGCCACGAGCTTGGCGTTGTCGAGTTTGACGGGGCGCTGCCACAGGTAGCGCAGCTCCAGCATCTCGCGGAAAACTGTGACGAAGGGGCTGGCGGCATAGACCACAGCCCACGGGAACCTGCGTATGGTCGGGCGCGGCTCCCCAACCACCCGCTGGATGGCGTGCGCCATGCTGACGCCATCCTCGAACCAGTGACCGCCGAAGTGGAACACGTCGAAGGCGGCGAGCTCAGCCTCGTGGTCGAGCAGGGCGGCGATTGTCGCCGCCACGTCCGGCAAATAGGCCCAGGCGTGGCCGGCTTCCGGCCGACCGGGATTGAGGATGGAGCGGACGGGATTGCCGGGCCTCACCAGGGCCTGCGCGAACCAACTGTTGCCGGGGTGCGGCCCGAAGTAGTCGCCGGCGCGGACAATGAGGGTGCGAACGCCATCGCGGCTGGCGGCTGCGAGCCTCTGTTCCATCTCGACGCGGATCTTGCCCTTTCGGGTGGCCGGGTTCTGCGGTGAGCGCTCGGTTAGGGTGGGGAATGCGTCCGGCCCGAAGTTGTAGACCGTGCCTGGAAATATGACGCGGGCCGCGGACGCACTGGCCGCTGCAATGGTGTTCTCGAGCATTGGCAGGGCGAGGCCGCGCCAGTTGCGATAGCCGGGCGGGTTGACGCCGTGCACGATGACCGCCGCGCCCTGCGCCGCGGCCGCCACGTGCTCGCGCTGCATGGCGTCGCCGGC
>JAFMSC010000587.1 GCA_017353825.1 Hyphomicrobiaceae bacterium
GCCTTCACCCTGCCGTCGGCCATCGCGCTCATACTGTTCGCGTTCGGCACTGCGGCGCTGGGTGGCGCGGCCGGCAGCGGGTGGCTGCACGGGCTGAAGGTGGTGGCGGTCGCGGTGGTGGCGCAGGCTGTGCTCGGCATGCTGCGCACGCTCGCACCCGACCGCGAACGTGCCACCCTGGCTGTGGCAGCGGCCGTGCTCGTGTCGCTCTCCACCGGCCCTTGGACGCAGCTGGCTGCCATCGCCCTCGGTGCCGTGATCGGCGTGGCGGTGCTGCCCGGTGAGGCGCACCAGGGCCATGCAACGCTGCCGCTAGCCGTGAGCCGCCCGGCGGGGGCCATGATGTTGCTCGCATTCTTCGCCCTGCTGGTCGGTCTGCCGCTGCTGGCGGCGGCGGTGCCGAGCCAGACCGTCCGGCTCGTCGATGCCTTCTACCGCGCGGGCTCGCTGGTGTTCGGGGGCGGCCATGTGGTGCTGCCGCTCCTGCAGGCGGAAGTCGTGCCGCCCGGCTGGGTCAGCACCGAGGCCTTCCTGGCTGGTTATGGTGCCGCCCAGGCGGTGCCGGGGCCGCTGTTTGCGTTCGCGGCCTATCTGGGCGCCACGGCCGGCCCTGAGCCCAACGGCTGGCTGGGCGCGGTGATCTGCCTCCTTGCGGTGTTTCTGCCTGCGTTCCTGCTCACCCTCGGGGCCTTGCCGTTCTGGCATGCGCTCCGGGGCCAGCCGCTGGCCCAGGCCGCGCTCAGGGGCGTCAACGCCGCCGTGGTGGGCTTGCTGCTGGCGGCGCTCTACCACCCGGTCTGGACGGCCGGCATTACCAACGCGCGCGATTTCGCGCTGGGTATCGCGGCATTCCTGCTCCTCTACATCTGGCAGGTCCCGCCGTGGCTGGTGGTGGTCTTGAGCGCCATCGCAGGGGCGGCGCTCGGCGCCCCATAGGTGTCATAATGCCGTCCCAGGGCGGCTCGTACTTGATGGACGCAGTGGTCGCGGAAGGCGCCATGTGAGCCGGCGAGACCTCGTCTGGTGCGCGTCGCAGAAGATGGCCCCGTCGCAGCTCTGATGGCCGTTGGTCTGCCTGCCCGCTTCGGCCACGAACCCCAGCCAACAGCACGTCTCCACCCTCCCCGAGCCTTCAAAGGCCGGTTTTCGGCGCCATTCCCGCCCTGGCCCGTTGGACCGGTCCGGGGGATTGCGTTCGCAGTTAGGTGGTGGAATGGGGGTCTAGGCGTGGTTGGCCCTAGGCACGACCGCCGGCAGCCTTTAGGCTTGGGGCGACGGCGGGGCGCACCGTGCGAAGGGCGCAGATACAATGGGTTGTGCGGGCTGAACGGCCCGTCACACGACCGCAACATGACTCTGGCAGGGACTTGGAGTTTCGACACACGCTTAAGCTGGAGGGCAAATGGTCGCAATCGCTCATCTGGCTGGAGCTTTCGTCCTCTTCGCCTTCCTCGTCCACATCGGCACCACCCTTGTCTGCGTGCGCCGCCTGCGCGTGCCTCAGGCGCGGCGCCTGCCCATCGCCGACGGGCCGCCGGTCACCATAATCCGGCCGGTGTGCGGCGTCGACGCTTACGAGGAGCGGACGCTGCGCTCCACCTTCGAGCTCGACTATCCTCGCTACGAGGTCCTGTTCTGCTGCGCCACCGCCGACGATCCCGTGGTTGGGCTGGTCGAACACCTGATCGTCGAATATCCCCACGTCAACGCCCGACTCCTCATCGGCGACGACAGCCCTTCGCAGAACCCCAAGCTCAACAATGTCCTCAAGGGATGGCGCAACGCCGCGAACGAGTGGATCGCGATTGCCGATAGCAACGTGGCGATGCCGCCCGACTACCTGCAGCGACTACTGTCGGCGTGGCGCGCCGACACCGGCCTCGTCAGCGCCCCGCCCATCGGTGAGCAGCCCGACAGTCTTTGGGCCGAGTTCGAATGCGCTTACCTCAACACCTACCAGGCGCGCTGGCAGTACGCCGCCGATTCGCTCGGGATCGGTTTCGCCCAGGGCAAGAACATGCTCTGGCGCCGCAGCGACCTTGAGGCCGCCGGCGGCATCCTGGCGCTGGCGCGCGAGCCGGCCGAGGACGCCGCCGCCACCAGGGTCGTGCGCGGGCTGG
>JAFMSC010000250.1:0-4292 GCA_017353825.1 Hyphomicrobiaceae bacterium
CTCTCGCAGCCCAGAGCGCGGGCCTGAGCCGACTGTCGCAGTTCCGAAGAGAATTCCATTTCACGAGTTCCCTCCGCAACCGACTAAATGGACAGGCTCCTAGAGGCGCCAAGACCAGGAGCAGGGCGAGAACCGCGCGCAAGGCAATCCTCCTACTTGACCGGATCACCCCGACCGAAGCCGTACTTCGTGAGGATCGCCTGACCTTGCTCGCCGAGCACGAACTGGGCGAGCTCGCTTGCGACCGCCGGCGCGTCCTTGAGCACGATCATCCCGTAGTCTGCGCTGACATTGAGGTCGGCAGGGAGCTGCACGACCCGTAGGGTGGGCAGTTCTTTTTTGGCCAGTATTGCGTTGGTGCAGTAGGTCAGGAACAGGTCGGCCTTCCCTCCTTCCAGTATCCAGGCATACTGGTTCCGGTCGGGCGGCGCCTTCTCCGACGTGGGTCCGCCGGTCAACTGGAGGGCCCTGCTCTCGAGCGCTGCGCGAGCGCCCGGTCTTGACTTGTCCGCCTTGGCAAAAAGCGCGAAGGCATAGTCACCTGACGGGTCGGCCTTTGGCGTCGATATGCCAAGGCGCACCTGCGGATCCAGCATCATATCGAGCAGGCGCTCCGAGGCGACCGAGAAGCCGGGGCGGACGAGTGCACAGAGCCGATTGCGCACGAAGATGCGAACCTCACCCGTCGAACGACCCTGATCTGCGAGACGCCTCGGATGGTTCGTATCGGCCGATGCGAAGACGTGCGCCGCTTCGCCCTTCTCGATTCGCTCCCGCAGCAGCCCGGACGGCCCGAAAGTGGTCTCGACGGGGACGTTGCCGGCCTTACTGTTTTCGAAGGCTTCCACCACCTCGGTCAGCGCCGCCTTGAGGCTGCCCGCGGCATAGAGACTTGTGGTCTCGGCGTGAGCGAATGTCGAGAACATCAGAAACGCGCATACAAGCAGAATACGCATTGATTGTGATTCCGGAGATCGAGGTCGATCGCGGGGCGCCAGATTCCGCCCCGCGACTGAAGCCGCGAGGTGCAACTGAAGCCGGCAACGTCAACCAGTCGGCGCGGCATTTGGGAAGAACAGCTGCTGGCCATTGATGGTGTATGACTTGATCGCGTCCTGCCCCTCGCGCGAGATCACCCAATCGATGAACTGCTGACCCAGCTCCTTCTTCACATGAGGGTGCTTGGCCGGGTTCACCAGGATGATGCCGTATTGATTGAACAGGCGCTTGTCGCCCTCCACCGCGATCTCCAGGTCGCCCCGGTTCTTGAAGGAGAGCCAGGTGCCGCGGTCGGACAGCACATACGCGCCCATGGCGCCGGCGGTGTTGAGCGCTGCGCCCATGCCCTGGCCGATCTCGCGATACCAGGCCGGTTTGGCCGCGGCGGGATCAAGGCCTGCCGCCTTCCAGAGGGCCAGCTCCGCGGCATGCGTGCCCGACCTGTCGCCCCGCGACACAAAAGTGCTCCCCGTGTCGTAGATGGCCTTGAAGGCCGCCATCACGTCCTTGCCGCCCTTGATCTTGGCGGGGTCCGACTTGGGGCCGATCACCACGAAGTCGTTGTACATCACGTCGAAGCGCTTCACGCCGTAACCCTCGGCGACGAACTTCTCTTCCTGCGGCTTGGCGTGCACGAACACCACGTCGGCGTCCCCGCGCTTGCCGGTGTCGAGCGCCTGGCCGGTGCCCTGCGCCACCACCTTCACGTCGATGCCGGTCTTGGCCTTGAACATCGGCAGGATGTGTCCGAATAGGCCGGAGTCCTGCGTGGAGGTGGTGGATGCCACGACGATGGACTTCTCTTGCGCAAGCGCCGGCGCCCAGCTCAGCAGAGCGCCGGCGATAAGCCCCAGCAGCACACGGGAAATGCGCATGTTCTCTCCTTCCGTTGCGATCCTCACGAATTTCTCAGATGACCAATTCGCCGGCAACGAAACTGCGGCCTTCGGGGCTGGACGGCGCGGCGAAGAACCTCTCCGCCGGCGCGTACTCGATCAGGCGGCCCTTGGCGAGGAAGGCGATGTCGTTGGCGAGCCGCCGCGCCTGGCCCAGGTCGTGGGTCGACATGACGATCTTCACGCCGCCTGCCGCAGCGCCCGCCACGATGTCCTCGACCGCCTTGGTGGCCGCCGGGTCGAGGCTGGCGGTGGGCTCGTCGAGAAACAGCACCTCGGGGTCACGAGCCAGAGCTCGGGCCAGCGCCAGACGCTGCTGCTCGCCGCCCGAAAGGCGCCGCGCCGGCCGTCCTGCCAGCGGCGCGAGACCGACGCGGTCGAGCAGTTTCATGATAGTCGCCGAATCCGCGGCGCGGCCCGCGGCCTTCAGCGCGTAGGCGATATTGCTGCCCGCCGACCGTCGCAACATCACCGGCCTCTGGAATACGATGGCCTGACGGCGCGTCGCCCGGTCCGACTGCCCGCCGCGGATCGTGCCGGCGGTGGGCGTCAACAGGCCCATGGCCAGCTTGATAAGGGTGGTCTTGCCCGAGCCGTTGGGGCCGATCAGCACGGTCGGCGGACCGGCCTCGATGGTCAGCGTCACGTCGCGCAGGATCCGGGTCTCGCCGACGGCAAAGGCGACGGAGTCGAAGACGATCGGCAGCGTGCTCGGGCGGTCGCGCATCTGGCTATCCGGCATGCCGCTCGGACCAGCCGCGCGCGGCCCAGGCCATCGCGTTGACAACGAGGATCACAATCATCAGCACCATGCCAAGTCCAATGGCGAGCGGCAGGTCGCCCTTCGATGTCTCCAGCGCGATGGTCGTTGTCATCACGCGTGTGAAGCCGTCGATATTGCCGCCGACGATCATCACGGCGCCCACCTCGGCCGCTGCTCGCCCGAAACCGGCGAGCGCGATCGTCACCAGGGAGAAGCGTGCGTCCCACAGCAACGTCGCTACCTGACCGGCGGGTCCGACGGCCATGGCTGTCAGCTCATCGCGATACTCGGCCCACAGGTCCTCAATGAGCTGGCGCGCCAGCGCGGCGATGATCGGCGTGATCAATGCCGTCTGGGCGATGATCATGGCGCGCGGGGTGAAGAGCAGCCCGAATGGCCCAAGCGGCCCGGAGCGCGACAGGAGGAGATAGACCAGCAGGCCGACCACCACCGGAGGCAGCCCCATGCATCCGTTGAGGAGCACGATCAATGCGTTGCGCGCCGGAAAGCGAGTGAGCGCAATAACAGCGCCGAAGGGCAAGCCCACCACGCACGCCACGACCGTCGCCGATAGCGTCACGAACAGCGATAGCGAGACGATGTCGAATAGCTTTGGATCCCCCGAGAGGATCAATTCTAGGGCGCTCATAACTCCGTCCTGATGGCATTGACTGATCGGATTCCTCGTGTTGTTCTGATGCAAGTCAATCTCTAGATTTGGCGCAGAAAGATGCAGGTCAGCGCAGGATTAGCGCTCCTGACCACGACGGAAGCGGCGGAGTACCTGCGTCTGAAGGAGCGCAAGCTTTACGAACTTGTGGCCCACCGGCAGGTCCCCTGCACCAAAGTGACGGGCAAGTGGCTGTTCTCGCGGGCCGATCTCGACCGCTGGCTGGTGGCCGGATCGGTGCGTCCTCACGGCACCCTTCCCGAGCCGCCCCCAATCGTGGGAGGCAGTCACGATCCGCTTCTGCAGTGGGCCCTCAGCGAGAGCCGCGCCGGCCTTGCCATCCTCACCGAAGGGAGCGAGGCGGGCTACCAGCGCTTCCTCAAGGGCGAGGTGATCGCCGCTGCGATCCATTTTCATGATCTCGACAACCCCGAGACAGACGCTAATCCCGAGAAGCTCGCCGCTGAGCCGACGCTCTTCGACGCCGTACTGATCGGCTTCGCCGCGCGTGAGCAGGGTCTAGTTGTGGCGACTGGCAATCCGCTGCAACTTGAGTCGCTATCGGAGGCGCATGCGCGGGATCTGCGGGTGGCGCTGCGCCCCGCGGGGGCCGGTGCCCAGCAGCTCCTGATCGCGCTGTTGCGCAAGCAAGGCCTGCGCGTAGAGGACCTACGCTGTGCCCTTGTTGTGCCGACGGGGCCCGATATCGCCCAGGCGATCCGTGCAGGGCATGCGGATTTCGGCGTCGCAACGCGGGGTGTGGCTACCGCGGCGGGGCTCGATTTCGTCCCGCTCTGCGTCGAGCATTTCGACCTGCTGATGCGACAGCGCGACTATTTCCGCCCGCCCTTGCAGGCGCTCTTAGCCCTTTTCCGCGAGCCGCGTTTTGCCATCAAGGCGAGTGACCTCGGTGGGCTCGACGTAAGCGGCGCCGGCCGGGTGCGCTGGGGGCCGTGATGGCTCT
>JAFMSC010000250.1:4302-6577 GCA_017353825.1 Hyphomicrobiaceae bacterium
ATGGCTCTGCCACTGGCTTATGCTGACCTCGCTGACCGCGACTGGACGGACGACGAATGTGCCAAATCGAAAAGCGGCCGGTGCGACCGCGCGATGGCGATCAAGTCCGCCTTGCGTTGCCCGGTGTAGAACGCGAGCGAATAGGCGGGTGCGCATGGTGCCTGACGTTGCCCGGCGGGTCGCGCCTTGACGCCGCGAAGGCCATCGGTGACCCAATCGTTGCTCCACTGACCATCGTCAACCACGAGGAGGTCAGGACCGCGATTCCGTCCATGAAATCAGACAGTGACGTGCTCGCTTAGATGGGTCTGTCTGACTTGCCAGTCTCGATGTAGTCAGCAATCAGCGCCTCGCGGAAGGCTGAGCTTCGTCCGATCAATGAGGCTGCACAAAGTCACGTGGGCTTCGGAGGACAACGGGCGCGTGCTGGCGCCGGCGCGGGCGGCCGATGACCGGACTGGATCCAGCGTCCCGCACAGAGGCTCGCGCCCTGGCCGCCTGCCATCGGGGTTGATCTGAGGTACGCCGACGCGCCGGTCAGGGCGCCGGTCGCGACGAGCCGGCTCGCGAGAGGTGCCATAGTGCCGACCGATTTTTGCCTGCAGAGTTCGTTCTTGGTTGAGATGAACTGCCGACGGCGTTGTACGTCCCGCCTGGCGCGCAGCACGCGTAGAGCGCAGCCACCCTATGGCACCTTCGCTCCAGGATGCTGGACGGCGCGGTAGCGGCGGTTCTGGGGAGGACAGGCGCGGGACGGGGACGATCGCGATGTGCGCGACTTTGGCTGGGCGCCTTGCGCGTGGGCTTGTGCTGCTCGCTCCCCTGGTGCTTATCACCGCGGCAAGGGCGCAGGATCGGCCCAAGATCGAGGTTGTGCCCGGCATCCCGCATTCCGGCGTAGTCCAGTCGGTCGCGTTTTCGCCGGACGGCGCCCGCGTGCTATCGGGCAGTTTGGACGAGACGATCAGGCTGTGGGACGCGGCCACGGGCGCTCTGGTGCGCTCCTTCCGCGGGCATTCTGGCATGGTCGGGACGGTTGCGTTCTCGCCCGACGGCGCCCGCGTTCTGTCCGGCGGCGACGACAAGACGATCAGGCTTTGGGACGCGGCCGCGGGCACGCTGCTACGCATCATCGAGGGGCATTCCGAAGCGGTCATGTCGGTTGCGTTCTCCCCAGACGGCGCGCGCGTGCTGTCGGGCAGCACCGACAAGACGATCAGGTTGTGGGATGCGGCAACGGGCAGGCTGCTGCGCACCTTCAAGGGGCATTCCAACACGGTCACGTCGGTCGCGTTCTCGCCCGACGGCGCGCGCGTGCTGTCGGGCAGCACTGACAAGACGATCAGGCTGTGGGACGCGGCCACGGGCACACTTCTGCGCACCTTCAAGGGGCATACCGGCTCGGTCACGTCGGTCGCGTTCTCGCGCGACGGCGCTCGCGTATTGTCGGGCAGCTACGACAAGACAGTCAGACTGTGGGACGCGGCTACGGGTGTCCTGCTGCACACCTTCGAGGGGCATTCCGATTTGGTCATGTCGGTTGCGCTGTCGCCCGACGGCGCCCGGGTCCTGTCGGGCAGCTCCGACAAGACGGTCAGACTGTGGGACGCGGCTACGGGTGTCCTGCTGCACACCTTCGAGGGGTTTGCCAGCGAGGTCTCGTCGGTTGCATTCTCACCCAATGGCGCCCGCGTGCTGGCGGGCGGCTACGAAGTGACGATCAGGCTGTGGGACGCGGCCGCGGGTAGCCTGCAGCGCACGTTCGAGGGGCATGCGCGCTCCGTAAGGTCGGTTGCGCCATCGCCCGACGGCGCCCGGGTGCTGTCGGGCAGTGACGACAGCACGATCAGTCTGTGGGATGCGGCCACGGGCGCGCAACTGCGCACCTTCGAGGGGCATTCCAACTGGGTGCAGTCGGTTGCGTTCTCGCCCGACGGCGCCCGCATCCTATCGGGCAGCTGGGACAACACGATCAGGCTTTGGGATGCGACCACGGGCGCGCTGCTGCGCACCTTCGAGGGGCACTCCGACGCGGTCCTGTCGGTTGCGTTCTCGCCGGACGGCGCTCACGTGCTGTCGGGCTGTAACGACGGCACGGTAAGGCTATGGGACACGGCCACGGGCACGCTGCTGCGCACCTTCGAGGGGCACTCCGACGCGGTCCTGTCGGTCGCGTTCTCGCCGAACGGCGCGCGCGTTCTGTCGGGCAGCATGGACAACACGATCAGGCTCTGGGACGCAGGCACGGGCGCGCGGCTGCGCACCTTCAAGGGGC
>JAFMSC010000588.1 GCA_017353825.1 Hyphomicrobiaceae bacterium
GTGCTCTTGGCCGACGAGCCGGCCGCTGGTCTCGACCCGGCGGACCAGCTCACGCTGTTCCACCACCTCGCCCAGCTGGCGGCGGCCGGCCGCACCATCGTCGTGGCCGTGCACGACCTGTCGCTGGCTGCGCGATTCTGCCACAGCATGGCGCTTGTGCACGACGGGCGCACGCTCGCAGCAGGAGCACCGCCCGGCGTGCTCAGGCCCGAGCAGCTTGCCGCCGCCTATGGCATCAGGGCGCGGTTTCAGGCCATCGATGGGGTGCCGGTTGTGCTCGCCCTCGACGTGCTGCCATGATGCCGCCCCGTTGCTTGCCTTGGACACGCGGTCCCGCAAGGGGTCAGAGCCCTCGCGTCGTGCGGGCGAGGAATTGCACAAGCCGGTCGCGAGGGGTTTGACCCCCGCTCCACAGGGACGCATTGCTCTTGAGCATGTTCCAGCGGCAGACGCGGCTCAACCTGGCGCTCGAAGGCGGCGGCGCACACGGCGCCTTCACATGGGGCGCGCTCGACCGCCTGCTGGACGACGACGTCCTCGACCTCGCCTGGATCAGCGCCACCAGCGCGGGTGCCATCAACGCCGTGGCGCTGGCCTCTGGGCTGCTGGAAGACGGTCGCACCGGCGCGCGCGCCAAGCTGCGCGCGGTGTGGGAGGCCGTAGCCAAGGCCGGCGTGCCAGACCTCGTCCGCCTCAACCCGTGGCTCGCCGGTATCAGCCGCTCCAACACGCTGGCGCAGATGGCGCAGCTGTTCTCGCCCTACGAGTTCAATCCGCTGGGCTTCGACCCGCTGCGCAAGCTGCTGCAGGAGCATATCGACTTCGCGGCCCTGCGCCAGAGCACCGGCCCCGAACTATTGATCGCCGCCACCGTCGTCGCCACCGGGCGCCCGCGTCTGTTCCGCCGCGCGGAGATCACCGTGGAGGCGGTGCTCGCCTCGGCGTGTCTGCCCATGCTGCACCACGCCGTCGTCATCGACGGCCAAGCCTACTGGGACGGCGGCTACTCGGCCAATCCCGACCTCGTTACGCTCGGGCGCGAGAGCCCGGTGGCCGATACGCTGATTGTGAGGCTGAGCGCGCTCGACCCCAACGACGTGCCCACCAGCGCGCGCGAGATCGCCGCCCGCGTGAGCCAGATCACCTTCGTGCAGCCGATGCTGCGCGACGTGGAGGTGATCGAGGCGGTGCGCCGGCAGTCCGGCCGCTGGATGCGGCTCCAGAGCGCGGCCGACGCGCGTCTGGCGAGCCACCGTTTCCACCTCATCGAAGCCGGCCGCTTCACGGGCGCGCTGCCGCCCGAGAGCAAGAGCAAGCCCGACATGGAGCTGCTCACGTACCTTTTCCGCGCCGGTCGCGACGAGACCGGCAAATGGCTCGCCCGCCACCGCGGCAGCATCGGGCGGAAGGCGACCGTGGACCTGGCCGCGCACTTCCTGGCGCGACCTGAAGCGAGACCCCTCGCCAACATTGGACCATGAATTGCTCCACCTCGTCATGCCGGCCACGGTGTCCTGGGTTGCCAAATCCTGTGGAATGATGCGTGTGGGGAGCAATCGCAAGCACGGCGCCACGGCCCTGTCATGTCGTGATGAGGGGAGCTACGGCAGCAGCACCTGGCGGACCGTGCCGGCGTCGGCAAGGCGGTCGAAGCCCTCGTTTATGTCGGCAAGCGCGATGCGTTCGCTTAACAGGCGATCCACGGGCAGCATGCCCTGGCGATAGAGGCAGATGTAGCGCGGGATGTCGCGGCCGGGTACGCAGCTGCCCATGTAGCTGCCTTTCAGGGTGCGCTCCTCGTGCACGAGGCTGCTCGCCGGCAGCGTGAGGCGGTGCTCGCGATGCGGCAACCCAGCCGTGACCGTGGTGCCACCGCGCCGGGTGATGGCGTAAGCGAGCTCCAGTGCCTTCACCTCGCCCGCCATCTCGAAGGCGAACTCCACACCGCCGCCAGAAATGGCCCGCGCCTCATCCAGGGCGTCCGCGCCTGCCGCGTGCACGGTGTGGGTGGCACCCATCTGCCGCGCCAGCGCCAGCTTCTCCTCGCGCCTATCGAGGACCATGAGCTGGCGCGCGCCCGCCGCGCGTGCGGCCAGCAGCGCCGTCAGGCC
>JAFMSC010000251.1 GCA_017353825.1 Hyphomicrobiaceae bacterium
GAGCCCTACTCCCCAGGGCGCGCCCGCCGACCGCATTCGCGCGGTGTTCCCCGGCTGGAAGAACATCCACCAATTCGAAGGCGACGCGGAGGTCGTGCCGGGAATCCGGGCTGTCAACTCCAACGGCCACACGCCGGGCCATACGAGCTATCACGTCGTCGCCGGCGGCCAGCAGCTCATGGTGCTCGGGGACGTGACCAACGTCCGGGCGCTCAACATGACGAACCCCGGCTGGCACTTGGTCTTCGACGTAGATCCCAACTTGGCGGAGGCCAACCGGCGCAAGGTCTTCGATCGCCTGGTCGCCGACAAGGTGGCTGCGACGGGCTACCACTGGGGCTCACCCGGCGCCGGCACCATAGAAAAGGACGGCAAGGGCTACGCCCTGGTGCCCGTGAAGGCGTGATGGCAAGACCCGCCATGCCGGCCGTGCGGCAGACGCCCGGGCCGCCCCGGCGCCTGGGCAACCGTAAGGCGCCGCAATCTCGCGCGGCGCCTTTTCGCTGGCGGTTGATCGTCATGGCGAAGGCGCCAGTGGCGGGTCGCGCCAAGACGCGCATCGCCAGCGAGCTCGGCGTGGCCACCGCGGTCCGCTTCGCCCGGCACAGCGCCGCGGCACTTCTGCAGCGACTAGCGGCCGACCCGCGATGGTCCACGTCTCTTGCCGTTACCCCGGACGGCGCCGCGCAGGGCCGGTTTTGGCCACGCCAGGTGCCGGTGGGTCCGCAAGGCGGGGGCGATCTCGGCGCGCGCATGCAGCGGCTCTTCGACCGCGCGTGCCCCGGCCCGGTGATCATCGTCGGCACTGACACGCCTCTGATTGGGCGCGCCCACATCGCGGCGGCCTTCCGACTGCTAGGGCGGCACGACACGGTTTTCGGGCCGGCGGAGGACGGGGGCTACTGGCTCGTCGGCTTGCGGAGACGCCCGCGCCCCCTTCGGCCGTTCGGCGGCGTCCGCTGGTCCAGCGCCTACGCGCTCGCCGATACGATGGCTAACCTGCGCGGCCGGTCCGTCGCCCGGCTGCCCACGCTCTGCGATGTGGACACCTCTGCCAATCTGGGGCGCTGCCAGGGATATGTCGGGCGCCGCGTCCACCCACCGCCCGGGTGACCACCCGAGCCTCGGCCTTCGGCCCATCTGTGGGTGGCCTCAGCCCAATTCTCGCTTCGCCTCCGCGATGAGCTCGGACGCATCGTCGGCGACCACGCGCTCGTCGCCAACGACTGTAGCCGGCGGCCGGGCGAGACGCTGGTAGCGCAGCGTGCCTGAGATCAGCACCACAGCCACCAGGACCGCCGCGGCGATGGGGACGATGCCGGCGGGCACGGACATGCCGAGCACATCGAGGTCGCTGAGGGTGAACAGGGCCTTGGAGCCGCCCTCGGAATCGGGGAAAAACATAACCAGAAAGGACACCGCCGCAAGCCCCACCCGCAGGATGACATCCACGACGCGGTTCTCCACGAACCGCCCGAACAGGGCGAACGCCACCCCGCTGGTGCCGACCAGTACGAGCAGCGTCGCCCACACTTCCGGCCAGCCGGGGTTCACCACCATATCCGAGCGGGTGAAGATGGCGAATGTCATGAGCGTGATCGGCGCACAGATCTTGCACGCCTCATACATGGTGCGTATGAACGAGGCCTCGGCGATGCGCGCCGCCACCGCGGCGGTGAGCGAGGTCGGCGGCGACAGCTCGCCCCAGACCGACAGCAGAAACACGAAGAAGTGGGCGATCCACGGGTTGATGCCCAGCTCCTGCAGCGGCCGCACGATGACAATGGCGCCGATGATGTATGTGGCCGTGGGCGGCAGGCCGGCGCCGGCCAGCCAGCCGAAGATGTAGGCCATGAAGATCACGCCCAGCATGCTCGAGGAGCCGAGGTCGATGATCATGGCGCCCATGCGGTTGATGAACCCGGTCACCGTGAACAGACCGATCATGATGCCGAGGGTGGCAAGCAGCAGCGTCAGGTACGACGTCATGTCGGCGTGCGTCTCGATCGCGCGCCGAATGCTGCCCCACAGTGTCTCCTGCTCCAGCGCGGGGTTCTTGAGGGCGTACTTGAAGACCAGGAACGCGGCCATCAGGAGCGCGAACAGGAAGGCCGCGGTTTGCAGCGCAGCCAGCAGCTCGCCCCTGCCGACCCAGCCCATCAGATAGACCAGGAAGAGGACGGCACCGAAGAAGATCAGCGTCCGCACCTGGTCGTAGATCGGCACCCTCGGCGCCTCGACCCGGTCGCGCGGCAGCAGGCGCACGCAGATGAGGTAGATGGCGTAGGCGATCGACGCGTAGTAGACGAGCGCCATCGCGAAGCCGCGCTTCACCACCTCCCAGTAGGGCACGCCGAGGAAATCGGACATCAGGAAGGCGCCGACACCCATCATCGGCGGCATGATGAGGCCACCCATGGAGGCGGAGGTCTCGGCAGCGGCGGCGAACGTTCCGGGCACACCGTAGCGCTTCATTAGTGGGATGGTGATGGTGCCGACGACAGCGGCGTTGGCCGAGCCCGAGCCGGAGACCATGCCGACGGCGAGCGAGCCCATCACCGCAGTCTGCGGCACGAGCTGGCGCTGCCTGCCGGCGAAGCGCCGCATCACCTGGATCATCGCGCTCTGGGCGCCGAAGCCGTTGGCCGCGGCCGCGAGCAGCAGGAAGGCGGCGATTAGCGTGAGCGCCAGCTGGCCGTAGATGCCGTAGATGCCGGTCGAGAACTCGACCGTGCTCGACGTCACCACGCGATAGAACGTGGTGCCCGGGTGCCAGAAGAAGTCGATCGGGCTCAGATAGCCCCACAGCGTGTAGGCAGCGAGGATGACGTTGACCCAGAACAGCACGGGATGGGCGAGCCGCGACAGCTCCATGACGAGCAGGAACACCATGAGCCCGACAATGAAATCGTGGCGCGTGAAGGTGCCCTGGGCGTAGATGGCGATACGCTCGAACTCGCTCAGGAAATAGACGAAGGCATAGATGCAGATGCCGACGTAGGCGGCGACGATGATGTGGTTGAGAACGGGCGGAAGGCGCTTGTACAGATAATCCTGCTGGTACATGAACAGGATCTGCAGGGTCAGCGCCACTGGCATGAGATTTGCGACCAGCTGCTGATCGCCGCCGTAGCCGGTGTAATAGTACCAGATCAGCCAGACGAGCTGGACGACTGCGACGACAAAGATCGCGTTCCGCAAGTTGACGAAAGCCTTGAGCCGGTCGGTCATGTCGGTTTCATGCCGGCCGGAGGCGCGGCGTTGCTCCTCATCCCACGCAAATTGTTGGCTGGGTACATCCCAGGCGTGCCGAACCAGGCGTGCCGAACGCCCGGGCGGGGGCCGCAGCACGCGCCTGCGGCTCCCCTGCCAGCGGGGGGCCCTTGGGCTCAGGCGATCACGCGCCGCTGGCGATCTTCCACTTGTCGTTCCAGGCGTTGTGCTCCTTCAGGAACTTGGCGAGCCCGGCATGTACGGGGATCTGGGGGTTGGCGTTGATGCCTTGCACCTGCATGCCGACGAAATCCTTGGCCAGCGGCCCGAAGCCCGGCTCCATCTTCGCCAGCTCGTCCCTCTTGTCATAAAATGCCGTGATCATCTTGTAGACGAGCGCTTCCGGCATGTCCGCGCGCACGTTGTAGCCGAATAGGATCGGCACCCCCTCAAGGGTATCGGCGCCGACGCTCTTGGTGAAGGCGTTCTTGGCCGCTACTTCGGCGACCGCCAGGCCTGCCGCCTTGAGCTTGGCAACCTCGTCCGGGCACGGGTTGATGACGGCGATATCCATCCGCACCTCGCTCTCCTTCCAATAGGGCGGTAGCGAGCGGCCGGCCGTGGTGTAGATCGCCGACCCGACGATGGTGCCGCGCTCCAGGGCGTCGGCATTGGCCTTGTTGTCGATCTGCACGTGCTTGAATTCGTAGCCCAGCGCCTTGAAGATGCGCTGCCAGTTGAGCCAGTTCTGGAAGCCGGCCTGGCTGAAGTAGACGGGTTTGCCGCTGAAGTCCTTCCAGCACTTGAACTTGCCGGCGTCCTTGGCCGATGTCGCCATCATCGACTCCATCGGATAGGCGTACCAGGTGTGCACCAGCTCAGGCTGCGCCGGCTTGTAGTCCTTGAAGGGGCCGGTGCGTTCGGCGAACTCGGTCATGCCGATGTCGGCGGTGTAGGCAATCTCGCCCTCGCCGTTCATCACCGCCTTCATGGAGACGGTGGGAGACTGGTAGGGCTGCACGGTGACGGTGTACTCGCCGCCCAAGGCCTGTTCCAGGACCTTGGCCATCGACGCCGCGACGGTGTAGCCGTAGGAACCAACCTGCGCCGTCGTCCAACGCAGCGACTTGCGCTCCTGCGCGGCGGCGCCGTTCAGCGCCGAAACGGCAAGCACCGCGGCAATGGCCGATGCGGCGCCAAGAAGGATGGCGCCTCGCTTCCCTGCAGTCATCGGTTCCTCCTTGATTGTTCCGCCTTCGGTCGTTGGTTTGCGATCATTGGCCTGCGATCATTGGCTGAGGTCGTTGGTTTGCGGTCGTTGGTTTGGCGTCGTCGGCGGCCTGGCGCCAACGTGGCCTGCTGTGGCCTGTCTAGGCAATAGGACTCTTTCACGACCTTGCGTCAAAGTTGCCGGGCTTTCGCCTCTCCGGGCGATTTGTCGCCCAACCCACAAACACCGCCCGCACACCCTCACCGCCGCGGCCTTTATGCTCCGCAATGCAATATCACCTTGCGAGCCGCCCTGCTGTCAATGATGGCGCAGCGCCGGGAGCCGCCGTGCCGGGGAGAAGGCGGTCGGCTGCACGTTGCGCGGGCAAACCTTGGCACGAAGACTACGCCGCGTGGCGCGCGGGTTTCCGATTGGGACGGCGCGGCGCGATGCCGGTGAGATCGAGGAAGTTGGCGAGCAGCAGATGGCCGTGCTCGGAGGCGATGCTCTCGGGGTGGAACTGCACGCCGTGCACGGGGTGCGTCTTGTGCTGCAGGCCCATGATGAGGCCATCTGCGGTGCGCGCAGTGACGGCGAGGTCGGCGGGCAGGCCCTTCCGCTCCACGATCAAGGAATGATAGCGCGTCACCGCAAACGTCCTGGGCAGGCCCTTGAACACGCCCTTGGCGGTGTGCGTGATGTCGGACAGCTTGCCGTGCATGGGAACGGGGGCGCGGACTACCTTGGCGCCGTACGCCTGGCCGATGGCCTGGTGGCCCAGACACACGCCGAGCAGTGGAATAGTGGGCCCCGCCTTCTCGATCAGCTCCAGGCAGATGCCGGCCTCGTTCGGCGTGCACGGGCCCGGCGACAGCACGATGCCCTTGGGCTTCAGCCGCAGCAGCTCCCTGACCGTGATCTTGTCGTTGCGGAAGACGCGGCACCCCGCGCCCAGCTCGCCCAGATAGTGGACGAGGTTGTAGGCGAAGCTGTCGTAGTTGTCGATGAGGACGAGCATTCCAAGCGTGTAGGGGAGGGGCGCACCCTAGGTCAAGAGCTGCGCTTACGGGAGGCGTTTCGGCGTCATAAGCAGCTTGAGGCGGCCATCGCCCCGGTGCACCTCGGCCCAGGCGCCTGCGTGGAACGCGATCACGGCAAGGCCCGCGGTGGGGAGCTTCTGGGCCAGCGCCTCAAGGTCATTCCCGCACCCGGAGCCCGCAAGCTCCACCGCCAGCATGTGCAGGCCAGGATCATGCCCCACCACCATCGTGTGCCGTACCGGGGCCGCGGCGGTGCGTATGAGCTTGAGCAGCATGCCCGGGGAGGCCAGGTAGAGAGCGTCATCGTAGGCGACCCTGGGCGCCTTCTCGAAGTACGGCAGCATCAGGCGGAGCGTCTGGCGCGCGCGCACGGCGGGCGAGCACAGCACAAGATCAGGCAGCAAGCCACGGCGGGCCATGAAGGCCGCCATCCGCGGGGCGGCACTCTCGCCGCGCTCGTTCAAGGGGCGCTCGAAGTCCCTGAGGCGCGCGTCTGACCAGCTCGACTTGGCGTGGCGCAAGAGGCTGAGAGTGAGCATGCGGGCAGGATAGCCGCACGCTGCTTGAGAGGCCAAATCATCTCCTGGGGAGGCCGCAATTTGCTGCAGCGCCGTGCGGCACGGATACCTCACGCCCGCACGCTACCGGGCCGCGCCATGGCCGCGCCGGGCCACACGGACCAAGCCGCGCGCGCATATTGCGGAGGGTAGGCGACCTTGGCCTCCAGCCGCTCTGCCGCGTGCCAGACCCAGCGGGGGTTGTCGAGGAAGGCCCGTGCCAGGGCGACGAAGTCCGCCTGGCCGGAAGCCACGACCGTCTCAGCCTGCGTCGGGTCAACGATCAGCCCCACGGCACGCGTGAGGATGCCCACCTCGGCCTTCACCTTGGCCGCCATCGGCACCTGGTAGCCTGGCGTCAGCGGCACCTTCACATGCGGGACAGCCCCGCCGCCGGAGATGCACACGTAGTCGACGCCGGCGGCCTTGAGCTGGGCCGCAAGTGCTACCGCATCGTCCGGCGTCAGCCCGCCGTCGGCCCAGTCGGTGCCGTTGAGGCGCGCGCCCAGTACCCTGCCCGCCGGCACCGCCGCGCGCACCGCTC
>JAFMSC010000038.1 GCA_017353825.1 Hyphomicrobiaceae bacterium
AAATCCAACTTGGGCTTGGGCAGGATGCCTCACATGCGCACGAAACGGACCTCGACAGTCTGTACGAAATTAACTACGGCGCTTATGTACCCGGAGTACCCCCGCGCCCGGGCCCTCCGGACGATGGCGGTCCCGCCCGATGCGCATGCGACTGCACCCGACATCCCGACCCTCGCGATTGTGATGACACGCCAACCCAAGAACGAAGCGTTTGCCCGCACCTCCTTCCTGCAAGGCGCCAATGCCGCCTACATCGAGAAGATGCAGGCGCAATACGAGCGTAACCCGGGCTCCGTGAGCGATGAGTGGCGGCACTTCTTTGCCAGCCTCCAGGACGAGCGCCAGGAGTATCGCAAGGGCGCCGACGGCCTTGGCGTCCCCTCCTGGGCGAAGCCCCTGAAGCAGGCCGACGCGGTAGGCGACCGCGAGCTCCTTGGCGCCCTCGCCGGCGACTACGGCGAGACCGAGCGGCGCATCCGCGGCCAGCTAGAGGCGCGTGCGGCGGCCGGCGGCTTCGACCTGAGCCCGGCTGCGTCGCTGCGCGCCACCCAGGACAGCATCCGCGCCCTCATGCTGATCCGCGCCTACCGTGCCATGGGCCATCTGGCGGCCGACCTCGACCCCCTGGGCCTCGCCGAGCGCCGGAGGCACCGTGAGCTGCGGCCCGACTTCTACGGCTTCACGGAGGCCGACCTCGACCGGCCGATCTTCATCGACAGCCTGCTGGGGCTTGAGACCGCCACCATCCGCGAGATCCTGCGCATCCTCAAGCGCACCTACTGCCGACATGTCGGCGTCGAGTTCATGCACATCACCAACCCGGCGCAGAGGTCGTGGATCCAGCAGCGCATCGAGGGGAGAGACAAGGACATCGCTTTCACGCCCGAGGGCAAGCGCGCCATCCTCAACAAGCTGATCGAGGCCGAGGTTTTCGAGAAGTTCGCCGATGTGAGGTACACCGGCACCAAGCGCTTCGGCGTCGACGGCGCCGAGGCCATGATCCCGGCGCTGGAGCAGATCGTCAAGCGCGGCGGCCAGCTCGGTATCAAAGAGATCGTCATCGGTATGGCGCACCGCGGGCGCCTCAACGTGCTCGGCAACGTGCTGCACAAGCCCTACCGCGCCATCTTCAACGAGTTCGGGGGCGGTTCCTTCAAGCCGGACGATGTGGAAGGCTCCGGCGACGTGAAGTACCACCTCGGCGCCTCCTCCGACCGCTCCTTCGACGGCAACGAGGTGCACCTGTCGCTCACCGCCAACCCCTCGCATCTGGAGATCGTCGATCCTGTGGTTCTGGGCAAGGTGCGAGCCAAACAGGACCAGCACGGCTGCAAGCCCGGCGAGCGAACGCCGGTGCTCCCGCTGTTGATCCACGGCGATGCGGCCTTCGCCGGCCAGGGCGTGGTGGCGGAATGCTTCGGCCTGTCGGGGCTTAGGGGCCACCGCACCGGCGGCTCGCTGCACTTCATTATTAACAATCAAATTGGCTTCACCACCAGCCCGCGCTTCTCGCGCTCCTCGCCCTACTGCTCGGACGTGGCCAAGATGGTGGAGGCGCCCATCTTCCACGTGAACGGCGATAATCCTGAGGCCGTGGTGCACGTGGCCAAGATTGCCACCGAGTTCCGCCAGCGCTTTCAGAAGCCGGTAGTGATCGACATGTTCTGCTACCGCCGCTTTGGCCACAACGAATCCGATGAGCCGGCGTTCACCCAGCCGCTCATGTACCGCGCCATCCGCAGCCATCTGAGCGCGGTCGAGATCTACGGCAAGCGCCTCACCGAGGAGGGCGTTGTCACTGAGCCCGACATCGATGCCATGAAGGCGCGCTTCCGCGCCCATCTCGATTCCGAGTTCGCGGCCTCTGACAGCTACCGGCCCAATAAGGCCGACTGGCTCGACGGACGGTGGTCGAATGTAGGCTTCGCCGAGGATGACGAGCGCCGCGGCGACACCGGCGTAGCGCTCGATACCCTCAAAGAGATCGGCCGGCGCATTACCACCGTTCCACACGACTTCAACGTTCACCGCACCATCGCCCGTCTCTTGCAGCGCCGGCGAGAGATGGTGGAGGGCGGATCCGGCATCGATTGGGCTATGGCCGAACACCTGGCATTCGGCACCCTGCTCAAGGAGGGCTTCCCGGTGCGCCTGTCAGGCCAGGACAGCGAGCGCGGCACCTTCTCGCAGCGCCACTCGGTGCTGTTCGACCAGCAGACCGAGCGCCAATATACCCCGCTCAAGCACGTGGCGGAGGACCAGGCCCGCTTCGAGGTGATCAACTCGATGCTGTCCGAGGAAGCCGTGCTGGCCTTCGAGTACGGATACACCCTGGCCGAGCCCAATGCGCTCGTCATGTGGGAGGCGCAGTTCGGCGACTTCGCCAACGGCGCCCAGGTGGTGTTCGACCAGTTCATATCCTCCGCGGAGCGCAAGTGGCTGAGGATGTCGGGCCTCGTCTGTTTGTTGCCGCACGGCTACGAGGGGCAGGGGCCGGAGCATTCCTCGGCGCGCCTGGAGCGCTACCTGGAGATGAGCGCGGAAGACAACTGGCAGGTGGCCAACTGCACCACGCCCGCCAACTACTTCCACATCCTGCGCCGGCAGCTGCACCGCAACTTCCGCAAGCCGCTGGTGCTGATGACGCCCAAATCGCTGCTGCGGCACAAGCGGGTGGTGTCCAACCTCGCCGACCTGGGCCCCGGCACCACTTTCCACCGCGTGCTGTGGGATGACGCGCACGGGCGCCAGGGCGAGCAGATCAAGCTGGTCCGGGACGGGGAGATTCGTCGCGTCGTGCTATGTTCGGGCAAGGTCTACTACGACCTCTACGAGGCACGCGAGGCGGCCGGCATCAACAATGTCTACCTGATGCGTGTGGAGCAGCTTTATCCGTTCCCCGGCAAGGCGCTCGTGTCCGAGTTGTCGCGCTTCCCCAGGGCCGAGGTGGTGTGGGCCCAGGAAGAGCCGATGAACATGGGCGCCTGGAACTACATCGAGCCCAACCTAGAGTGGGTGCTCCAACACACGCCCATCGCCAAGACCCGGGCGCGCTACGTGGGGCGGAAGCCTTCCGCGGCGACCGCGACCGGCCTCGCCAGCAAGCACAACCAGGAGCAGAAGGCGCTCGTCGAGCAGGCGCTCGCCCGCTGAGACGGTGAAGGAACTGAGATGACGATCGACATCAAGGTACCGGCCTTGGGCGAATCCGTGACGGAGGCAACGGTTGGCCAGTGGTTCAAAAAGGCCGGCGATGCCGTCGAGGCCGACGAGCCCCTGGTTGAGCTCGAAACCGACAAGGTGACGGTGGAGGTGCCGGCGCCGGCCGCCGGCGTGCTCGCCGACATCAAGGTGGCGCAGGGTGCCACGGTGGGCATCGGCTCGGTGCTGGGCTCCATCAATGAGGGCGCCGCCGCGGCGACCGAGCAGGCTGCGCCGCCCACTAAGGCTCAGGAAGCCGAGCCGCCGCCCCGGAAGGCCCCCGAGCCGGCGTCGCTGAAAGCCGCGCCGGCCGCAGTCGGCAACGGCGGTATGCCGCCCACGCCCTCCGCACGCCGCATCATGGAGGAGAAGGGTCTCTCCGAGGCCGACGTGCATGGCTCAGGACGCCGCGGTCAGGTCCTCAAGGAGGATGCGATGACCGCCTCGGCTCCCGACGCTCCAGCGGGCGCGCTGCGCCGCGAAGAGGCCCCCGCCTCAACCCTTCGGGCGATGACCACCGCCCCCGTTCCTGTCACGCAGATGCGCGCGCCTTCCCCGCCCAACGATGCGGCGCGCGAGGAGCGGGTGCATATGACGCGGCTGCGCCAGACCATCGCCCGGCGCCTCAAGGACGCGCAGAATACAGCGGCCGTGCTCACCACGTTCAACGACGTGGACATGAGCACCATCATGAAGGTGAGAAACGAGTACAAGGACCTGTTCGAGAAGCGCCACCACGTGCGCTTGGGCTTCATGGGCTTCTTCATGAGGGCCTGCATCCAGGCGCTCAAGGAGATCCCTGCCGTCAACGCCGAGATCGACGGCGACGACATCGTCTACAAGAACTACTACCACATCGGCGTGGCGGTGAGCACCGAGCGCGGTCTGGTTGTGCCGGTGGTGCGCGAGGCTGACCACATGTCGCTGGCCGAGATCGAGATGGCGATCGCCGACTTTGGCCGCCGCGCCCGCGACGGCAAGCTCTCGATCGAGGAGATGCAGGGCGGCACCTTCTCCATCACCAACGGCGGTGTGTTCGGCTCGCTGCTCTCCACGCCCATCCTCAACGCGCCCCAGTCCGGCATCCTCGGCATGCACCGCATCGAGGATCGCCCTGTCGTCAAGAACGGCCAGATCGTGGCCCGCCCCATGATGAACCTGGCCTTGAGCTACGACCACCGCATCGTCGACGGCCGCGAGGCCGTGACCTTCCTGGTGCGCGTCAAGGAGTGCCTGGAGGACCCGCAGCGGTTCATTTTGGGTCTGTAGGGCTAGGGGCTTCGGACGCCAGAGTTCACAGAGGTGAAGCATGGCCATTCCCATAAGAGAAGAGGCCAAGAGGGCGCGGGTGTTGGTTCCGCTCGTTAAGGCCCTTCAGGCGGAATTGGGCGAGGAGCCGCCTTGGAGAAAAATGGTGGCGCGCGAAAGGCGACGAGAACTTGGGGAACGCCATGGCATCAGCGTTCGCCGGTTACGCCGCCGGGGATGCCCTTGATTTCCTGGCGCGCGAGCAATCCCATAACACCTTTGAAATTGATGTGACGAGATGCCGGTACGCGGAGTTCTACCAGGAGCTGGGTGTGCCAGAGCTTGGGTTCCTGCTGGTCTGTAGCGCGGACTTCCCTATGGCCGAGGGATTTGGCGCCGACATAAAGCTCACACGCTCACAAACGATCATGCAAGGTGCCAGCCACTGCGATTTTCGATATCGGCGGCAACGAGAGCAGGACTGAGCTCTTCGAATGACCTACGACCTGATCGTGATCGGCACCGGGCCCGGGGGCTACGTGTGTGCCATCCGGGCGGCCCAGCTCGGGATGAAGGTGGCGGTGGTGGAGAAGCGGGGGACCTTCGGCGGCACCTGCCTCAACGTGGGCTGCATCCCGTCCAAGGCGATGCTGCACGCCTCCGAGCGCTTTGAGGAGGCCGGGCACAGCCTCGCCGCCATGGGCATCGAGCTGCCGCCGCCCAAGCTGGACCTTGCCAAGATGCTGGCCTTCAAGGACCAGGGCGTGAAGGGCAACACCGACGGCGTCGCCTTCCTGATGAAGAAGAACAAGATCGACACCGTGCACGGCACCGCCAC
This sequence comes from Hyphomicrobiaceae bacterium, assembly GCA_017353825.1. Classification (GTDB taxonomy): domain Bacteria; phylum Pseudomonadota; class Alphaproteobacteria; order Rhizobiales; family Hyphomicrobiaceae; genus AWTP1-13. The sequence continues at coordinate 5,288 of JAFMSC010000038.1, forward strand.
CATCCCTACGCCAGGCAGGATCGACGTGCGATTGGCAGCCGGCGGCGCGCAGACGCTGGAGACAAAGCGCATCGTCATCGCCACCGGCTCGGACGCGGCGCAGCTGCCCGGCATCGACATTGACGAGGAGACGATCGTCTCGTCCACCGGTGCCCTGTCTCTGCCGCAGGTGCCAAAGCGCATGCTGGTGATCGGCGCCGGCGTGATCGGGCTGGAGCTGGGCTCGGTATGGCGCCGGCTAGGCGCCGAGGTGGGCTTCGTGGAGTTCCTCGACCGCGTGCTACCCGGCATCGACGGCGAGGTCGGGCGCACGGTGCAACGCATCCTCACCAAGCAGGGCATGACCTTCAAGCTGTCCAGCAAGGTGACGGCCGTCAACCGCAACGGTGCCGACCACCGCGTCACCGTGGAGCCCGCCGACGGCCGGGGCAAGGCGACGCGCATCGACGCAGACGTGGTGCTGGTGGCCATCGGCCGGGTTCCTTACACCAACGGGCTCGGGCTGGAGAGCCTGGGCGTCAAGCTCGATAACAAGCGGCGCGTGATCGTCGATGCGCACTACCAGACCAGCGTGCCCGACATCTACGCCATCGGCGACGTGATCGCTGGACCGATGTTGGCCCACAAGGCCGAGGACGAAGGCATTGCCGTCGCCGAGATCCTGGCCGGCAAGGCGGGCCACGTGAACTACGACGTGATCCCAAACGTGATCTACACCTTCCCGGAGGTTGCCAGCGTCGGCAAGTCGGAGGAGGAGCTCAAGGCCGCCGGCATCGCCTACAACGTCGGCAAGTTCCCGTTCACCGCCAATGCCCGCGCCAAGGTGAACAAGACCACGGAGGGCTTCGTCAAGATCCTGGCCAATGCCCAGACCGACCGCATCCTCGGCGTGCACATCATCGCGCCGGCGGCAAGCGAGATGATCGCGGAAGCCGCCGTCATCATGGAGTTCGGCGGTTCGGCCGAGGACCTTGCCCGCACCTGCCACGCCCATCCTTCGCTGACCGAGGCGGTGAAGGAAGCGGCGCTGGCCGTCGACAAGCGACCGATCCACATGTGAGGGCTGCCCCTCGATCAGCGCCACGTATCTGGGGTTACGTGCCGGCAGGAGCGCCAGCTCTTGGCCGCTGCCCCTTCCGGCGGCGGACTGCCCAATTGTCGGGCACAACCGTTGCGGGCAACGGGAAAGCCTCCTCCCCGGCGGCAAAATGGTGTATCGGACTTCGGCAGATCACAGAGTCCGTTGACGCTGCGGCGAGACACGACTCAGCATGGCGGATGGGGGATCATGGGCCGTCCATTGCTGGAGCTCGAAGGCATCACCAAGGACTTTCCTGGCGTGCGCGCCAACGACGGCGTCACCCTTACGGTGGGGCGCCGGGAAATCCACGCGCTGCTGGGTGAGAACGGGGCCGGCAAGTCCACGCTCGTCAAGATTGTCTACGGTCTCATGCGTGCCGATGGCGGGGCCATGCGCCTGGACAGGGAGCCCTACGCTCCTGCGCGGCCGTCCGAAGCCCGGGCACACGGCATCGCCATGGTGTGCCAGCACTTCTCGCTGTTTGAGGGTCTCACCGTGGCCGAGAACATCGCCCTCGGCCTGGGGCGCGCCGGCGCCGGTCTGAGCCGGCGCATCGCGGCTGTGTCCTCCAACTATGGCCTGAAGCTCGATCCCGGGCGGCTCGTCGGCACGCTGTCGGCGGGAGAGCGCCAGCGTGTGGAGGTGGTGCGCTGTCTGCTCGAGGAGCCAAAGCTCCTCATAATGGACGAGCCCACCTCGGTGCTGACACCGCAGGAGATCGAGGCCCTATTCGCCACGCTGCGGCGCCTGGCCTCGGAGGGCTGCTCCATCCTCTACATCTCGCACAAGCTTGAAGAAATCCGCACCCTGTGCGGCCGCGCCACCATCCTGCGCGCCGGCAAGGTGGTGGAAAGCTGCGACCCGCGGCAGGAGACTGCGCGCAGCCTGGCCGAGATGATGATTGGCACCACGCTTGCTCCGCCGTGGCGTGAGAACGGCGCGGGGCCGGCCGACTCCAAGGTGCGCTTGAGGGTGAGCAGTCTCAGGCTTGCGAGCGATCGACAGTTCGGGGTCGGCCTCGACGACATCAGCTTCGAGGTGCGGGCAGGCGAGATTCTCGGCATCGCCGGCGTTGCCGGCAACGGGCAGGCGGAGCTGATGCGGGCACTGACCGGCGAGCGCCTGCCCGCCGCGCCCGGTGCCATCGCCGTCGACGGCATCCCCGTTGGTGGCAGCGGACCTGAGGTGCGGCGCGAGCTCGGCATGTGCTTTGTGCCCGAGGAGCGGCTTGGCCAGGCCTCTGTGGCCGACATGACGCTGTGGGAGAATGCCGCGCTCACGGGCTTGCCACGCATGGGCCTCAGCCGCCTGGGCTTCCTCGACGTGCGCAAGGCCAGGGCGTTCGCCGGCAATATCGTCTCTAGCTATGGCGTACACGTCCGTGGTCTGGACGGCGCAGCGCGCAGCTTGTCCGGCGGCAACCTGCAGAAGTTCGTGGTCGGACGTGAGATGCTGCAAGCACCTTCGGTGCTGATCGCGGCCCAGCCCACCTGGGGCGTCGATGCGGGGGCGGCGGCGGCCATCCACCAGGCGCTGCTGTCGCTGGCGCAGGCCGGCGCGGCCGTTCTGGTCATCTCGCAGGACCTCGACGAGCTGTTCGCCATCGCGGGCCGCATCGCGGTCATCTCCAACGGCCGGCTGACGCCGGCCAAACCCGTCGAGGTGTTGACCGCGCACGAGATCGGCCTCAGCATGGGCGGTCATCCGAGCGCAGATGTCGTCGATGCCCCGGAGGTCGCGCATGCCTAGGCTGGAAGCGCGTCCGCAGCCCTCGAGGCTCATGTTCTATGCGACGCCGCTCATCGCCATCCTCTTCACGCTGGCAGCCGGGGGCGTCCTCTTCGCGCTCCTTAAGAAGCCGCCGCTGGAGGCGCTGGCGCTCATCTTTATTCGGCCGCTCACCTCCGTACGCGGGCTTGCCGAGCTCACCGTCAAGGCCGCACCGCTGATCCTCATCGCCATCGGCCTCGCCGCCGGCTTCCGGGCAGGGGTCTGGAACATCGGCGCGGAGGGGCAATATACCGTCGGCGCGCTGGCGGGCGGCAGTCTGGCTTTGGCGGTCTATCCCGTCACCGGCTGGTGGCTGCTGCCGCTCATGAGCCTCGCTGGCATCATCGGTGGGGCTGCGTGGGCGGCGATCCCCGCGCTGTTGCGCTCCCGCTTCAATGCCAATGAGATTCTCGTCAGCCTGATGCTGAACTACGTCGCCGTATTCCTGCTTGGCTCCCTGGTGCACGGGCCCCTGCGCGATCCCGACGGCCTGAACTTCCCGGAAAGCCGGCTGTTCCAGACAGCCCTGCCGCTGATCGTTCCGGGCACGCGTGCGCATGTGGGGTTCGTGGTAGCGCTCATCGCGGCCCTTGTCGCATGGGTACTCATGGAATGGCACCTGCTCGGCTTCCAGATCAAGGTGCTGGGCCAGGCGCCCGGTGCCGCGCGCTTCGCTGGCTTTTCGGAGCCGCGCCTCGTCTGGCTGTGCTTCCTCGTCTCGGGTGGCTGCGCCGGCCTCGCAGGGCTGTTCGAGGCGACGGGCCCTGTGGGCCAGCTCGTGCCGGCCCTTCCTGCGGGCTACGGGTTCACCGGCATCATTGTTGCCTTCCTTGGCCGGCTGCATCCTGCCGGTATCGTACTCGCCGGCCTGTTGATGGCGCTCACCTACATCGGCGGGGAGACGGCGCAGATCAGCATGAGCTTGCCGAGCGCGGCCACCGCCGTGTTCCAGGGCATGTTCCTGTTCTTCCTGCTGGCATCGGACCTGCTTGTCAACTACCGCGTGCGCTGGCGATCGCACACTCAACCCGCACCCGCCGGGCACACGGTCCCGGACATGGCGCTGCCTCGATCAACCAGCGCACAACCGAGCGCGCAGCCGGGAGAGTGAGGCCCGCGCATGGAGCAGTTTGCCCTTTGGGACCTCATCGTCAACATCCTGGTCGGCGCCATGATTGCCGCCACGCCGCTGGTGCTTGCAGCCACGGGCGAGCTGGTGGCGGAGCGCGCGGGCGTGCTCAATCTCGGCGTCGAAGGCATGATGGTCGTCGGAGCCATCGCCGGCTTCTCCGCCGTCATCGCCACCGGCAGCGCTGCGCTTGCCCTCCTCGCCGCCGTTGTCGCCGGTTCGGCCATGGCACTCTTGTTCGCCGTACTGGCCCTCACTTTGCGGGCGAACCAGGTGGCCTCCGGACTGGCGCTCACCATGTTCGGACTAGGCTTGTCGGCGCTGTGGGGCCAGGGCTACAGCGGCCTCTCCGCCCCCGCCTTCCCGCGCCTCAGCGTGGCTGGCCTCGGCGACCTGCCCGTCGTCGGCAAGCTCGTTTTCGGCCACGACCTCCTCGTCTATCTATCGCTCGCCCTGGTAGCGGCGGTAGCCTGGGCGCTGGCGCGCACGCGCCTCGGCCTCGTCGTGCGCGCCGTCGGCGAGAACCACGACGCCGCCTACACGCTCGGCTATCCCGTCATTGCCGTCCGCTACCTCGCCACGCTCGTCGGCGGCGCCATGGCGGGGCTCGGCGGCGCGTATCTTTCACTGGTGCAGACGCCCCTGTGGGTGGAGCGCATGACGGCGGGGCGCGGCTGGATCGCCCTGGCGCTCGTGGTGTTCGCGGCCTGGCGACCCTGGCGTGCGCTGGCTGGTGCTTACCTCTTCGGCGGGATCACGGTACTCCAGCTGCACAGCCAAGCGCTCGGCCTCAAGGTCGACGCTCAGCTGCTGGCCATGCTGCCCTACCTCGCCACCATCGCCGTGCTGGTCGCCGTCTCGCGCGAGGGCGTGCGCCTGCGCCTCAACGCACCGGCATGCCTCGGCAAGCCGTTCTATGCCACAGCGTGACCTACAACCAAAGGGGAGAAAGAAGATGGGACCGATGTTCACCCGATTGGGCCGGCTGGCGATGGCCGTCCTAATTGCCACGCTGGTCGCTGCAAGCCTGGCCGGCCCGCCAGCGCTGGGGCAGAGCAAGGCCAAGGTCAGCTTCGTCTACGTGGGACCGATCGGCGACCACGGCTGGAGCTATCAGCACCACCAGGGCCTGCTCGCGCTCCAGAAGGAATTCGGTGACAGGATCGAGACCAGTTTCGTCGAGAACGTACCCGAGGGCCCGGATGCCGAGCGTGTCATCGACCAGCTCGCCGCTTCGGGCAGCAACATCATCTTCACCACCTCGTTCGGGTTCATGAACCCGACCGTCAAGGTGGCCGCGCGCTACCCCAACGTGAAGTTCGAACACGCCACGGGCTTCAAGCAGGCGCCCAACCTTGCCACCTACAACGCACGCTTCTACGAGGGGCGCCACGTCATCGGTCTGATCGCCGGCAAGATGACGAAGACCAATCTCGTCGGCTACATCGGTTCGTTCCCGATCCCCGAGGTTGTGATGGGCATCAACTCCGCCTACCTCGCCGCCAAGTCGGTCAATCCCAACGTCAAGTTCAGGGTGGTGTGGGTGTCGAGCTGGTTCGATCCGGGCAAGGAGACCGACGCGGCCAAGGCCCTGGTGGACCAAGGTGCCGACATCCTGATGCAGCACACGGACTCGCCGGCACCCGTGAAATACGCCGAGGACAAGGGCATCTTCGCTTTCGGCCAGTCTTCCGACATGGCCCAATTCGGGCCCAACGCCCAGCTCACCGCCATCGTCGACGACTGGCGTCCCTACTATATCCGGCGCGTAGGCGCCCTGCTCGACGGCACTTGGAAGAGCGGCGATGTTTGGGACGGCATCAAACAGGGCACGGTCGCCCTGTCGCCGTGGTCGAAGAAGATCCCGCCCGACGTAGTCGCCATGGCCGGGAAGGCGCGCGACGCCATCGCCGCCGGCACGCTGCACCCCTTCACCGGCCCGATCAACAAGCAGGACGGCACGGCCTGGCTCAAGGCCCGCGAGACGGCTTCAGACAAGGACCTGTTGAGCATGAACTTCTACGTGGAAGGCATGGAAGGCGCCCTCCCCAAGTAGCGGAGAGGCCCGTCATATCGGCCAGCGCGTCAGGCTGTGATGCCGGGCGAGCGCGGTTGCGCGAGACCCCGAGTCGCGAGATCCACCCTCGCCCTTTTGGCCTCGCCCTGTTGGCCCTGGGTCCCAGGTACGGCGCTCTTCGTGCAATTTTCGGGATGACGAACTTTTCTTCAATGAATTTCCAGGATGATAATGCCGAATCACTCATAGTCCTGGACCACGCTGTCCGTATGTGGCCCCGCACCTCAAGGAGCGCCCCGTGGGCACGCTGCTGGAGCTGCCGCGCGAGATCGCCACCGCCCTGTTTTTCGCGGCGGCAATTGGCGTTGCAGGCGGCGCCCTCATCGCGGTGCGCACGCACCGGCTAATGCCCGCGCTCTATGTCGCGCTCGGCACGTTCGCGATGGCACTGACGAGTTTCGGCTACGCGATCTGGCGCAACCACCGCTGGCGCTCCCGGCGCATGTTCGGCCGCCATCCGACGGTCGCGGCGCTCACCCGTCGCTGACGCCCGCGTTGGGGCGTACTGATCACGCCCCGCCCCACACCTTCGCCGCAACCTCACCGACGAGCCGCAGCTTGGCCGCCTGTTCGGTGTGGGTCATGGTAGTCGCGTATTCGCCGGAGGCAAAACCGCACTGCGGGCTCAGCGCCAAACGCTCCAACGGCACGTAGGCCGTCGCCTCGCGAATGCGTGCCTCCACGGCGGCGGGGTCCTCGAGTTTGCCCTCCTTGGTGGTGATGAGGCCCAGCACCACGGCGGTATCGGCGCGCACGTGCGCGAGCGCGCTGAAGTCGCCAGCGCGGGGGGTGTCGTACTCCAAGAGCAGCCTGTTGTAGTTGGTGAGGCGCGGGAACACTTCGGCGGCGACGCGCCCGTAGCCGCCGTCGGCGAGCCACCGTCCGCCCGGCGCGTTGCCGCGGCACATGTGGATGGCGCGCGTGATGCCCGTGATGCCCTCGAACACCGAGTTGTCGATCTCGGCGTCCTCGGTCAACTCCTTGTCGAGGTCGCGCCCCCACGATTGGAATGCCGCGCGGATGCGCGGGTCGACGTGCCACTGGGAGTAGTTTGGCGCATCGAGCTGGATGTAGTCGCAGCCGAGCGAGATCAGCTGCTTGACGACGGCGCGCACGTGGTCGCGCACGTCGAGCAGGAACTCACGTGCGGTTGCATAGGCCCCGCGCGAGTGCTCCGGCTCCCAGGCGATGCGGTGCATGCTGGGGGCAGGGTAGGTGAACTTGGCCAGCGCCTTACGCGCGGCGCCCTTCAGAAACGGGAACTCCTCGCCGGCAGCATCGCGGCCCGGCGCGATCTTGCCCACCACCAGCGAGCGCGGCCCGGTTTCGGTCTTGACGAGGCCGCCGTCGGAACCATCGGGATTGCGCCACAGCCGTAGCCAGCCGGCGTTGGTCTCGATGGTGGCGAAGCCTTTAAGGCAGGCGTCGCGTGCATCGCGCACGCCCATCGTGGCCATGAAGTTGAAGCGGCGGTACTCGCCGTCAGTGACGGCGTCGACACCGGCATCCTCCTGCACCGCCACTGCCTCAGTGATGGCCCGGTCCGCCGCCCTCCTCATCTCCGCCTCGCTCAGGCGCCCCTCGCGCCAGGCGTTGCGGGCGTCGAGCAGGTACTGCGGCCGCAAGAGACTACCGACCACGTCGGCGCGGGCGATCATGGGCATGTCCCCTCCGGACGATCCTGGGCTGGTTCGGATGCTTATGGTTCGCAGTCTTTGGGCGCCGCGCCGAGCACGGGATTGTGCTCGCCGAGCCTGGGCGCGCGCGTGCGGATCGGCGGTCGCACGCCATCGAGCGACAACGGCAGGCTCATGAGGGCAAGCTCGATCTCGGGCACCGGCTGGACCATGCCGAGGGCCTCCGTCTGGGGGTGTGCCCGCATGCCGGACATGTCGTTGATGGCCGAGCACGGCACGCCCGCCTTCTCCAGGCGTGCCACCCATGCGGCGCTGGTCTCCCGGCGCATGATCTCGGCCACCTCGGGGATCAGCGTGGCCCGGTTGGCGTGGCGGTCGGGATTGGTCCTATAGCGCTCATCCCGCACCCATTCCGAGCGGCCCACCTCAACAGCGAACTTGGCGAACAGCCGGTCGTTGGCGGCGGCGACGATCACCTGCCCGTCGGCCGTGTCGAACGCCTCGAAGATCACCACCGCCAGACTACCGCTGGGGTGCCGCTGTGGCAACTTCCCGCTCGCCTGGTAGCGCGCGAAGTGCACTGTGAGCAGCCCCAGCGCCGTCTCGAACAGGGAGGCATCGACCGTGCAGCCCTTGCCGGTTCGCGCTCGCTGCAAGAGGCCGGCGATGCAGCCGAGCGCGGCCCAGGTACCCGAGCCCAGGTCCAGCACCGAGGTGCCCATGCGGACGCCGGGGCGGTCGGGATAGCCGTTGATGGAGAAGAGGCCCGCAAACGCCTGCACGATGGGCTCGTAGCCGGCATGCCCCCGCATCGGCCCCTTGGCGCCGAACGCCGAGATGGCGCAGTAGACGAGGCGCTCATTGAGCGCGGTCAAGGCCGCGCGGCCTAGGCCGAGGGCGTCGAGCACACCGGGGCGGAGGTTGTGCACCAGCACGTCGGCCTCGCTCAGCAGCACCTTGAGCTGGGCGACGTGGGCTGCGTCCTTAAGATCGAGCGTGAGCCCGCGCTTGTTGATGTTGAGAGCCTGGAAGGTGGCCGATGTGCCGCGCCAGAACGGCGGTCCCCAACCGCGCGCGTCGTCGCCGCCCTCGGGCCGCTCAACCTTCAGCACGTCGGCGCCGAGCGCCGCCAGGATGAAGCCCGCGTAGGGCCCGGCGACGTTGTTGCCGAGCTCAACCACCTTCACGCCGGTGAGCGGCAGCATGGGCGTTCCCTCGTCAATCTCGTTATGTTTGTCCGTCGTTGGCCTCAACGACGCCCCAGCATAGCCCATTGCGCTCACGGCGTCATACGCGGCTGCGCAAGGTAAGCCTACGCCAATTACGGGACTGTGGCGGCGGGGATGCTGTCGATGGAAGGGTAGTAGGGCTTGATGTCAAGGAGCGGCGTGCCATCCAAGCAGTCCACGTTGGCGACAGTGAAGGCGGTTTCCTCAACGCCCAAGATCTTCACGACCGCGAGGGCGATGGGGTTCGGCCGCACCGGCGAGCGCAGCGCGAACGTGCTGCGCGGCTGGGCCAGGTGCCCCGGCACCTGCCGCATCAGGTCGCGCCGGGCCTCGTTCATCCAGTAGAGCAGGATGGCGTGCGAGTAGAGCTTGAGGTCTTCCAGGCCGGTGGCGTAGCGCGGGTCGAGTTCCACTCGGCCTGTGGAATTGGAGGCGGCGGTGTTCCTGGGGCAGTCCTCACGCCGCTTGAACGGCGTGCGGATGCGGCCGATGAAGTAGATTCCGGCATCGAAGGTGCGGGGAAGCTCAATGGACAGCTCGCGCGCGCGCATGTCGCTCTCGTCAGCCATCCCCGCAATCCCCTTGACCGAACCTTGCCGCGCCCGAGTTCACCGCCGCTACCGGGCGTGGCAGCATCTGCGGAACGGGCAGGACGTGCCGAACGGTTGAGGGCTGCACCGCCGGCGCGACTGCTAGATGGTTGAGGGGTTTGCAGGCCCGAGTCAAATGCGGTATCAAACAGACTTCACGGCCCCATATCGCTGCCGTTACAAGCGCCCGTAGCTCAGCTGGATAGAGCGCTGCCCTCCGAAGGCAGAGGTCGCAGGTTCGAATCCTGTCGGGCGCGCCATTTGCGTACAAAACTGCGAACCCCGGGAACGGGGGCGCCCTTGGCGAGAATCGCCCGTTCCAGCACGTCCTTGCGGCCGACGATGCGGATCTCGCTGTCGTCCACCTCCACACGGTCGACGATCGAGCCCAGGTAGGTCTTGCGGAAGGGTATCTCACCGGTGGTGAGGTTCTCGCGCATGGTCTGGCCGAACCGCTCGATAGCGATTGGGTTGACATCCACAGGCGGGCGCATGGCGGCCTTGGCCCGCTCCAGGGCGGCCCGCGCGCGGTCGCGGTCGGCCCGGAGTGCCGTGATGCGGTTCTGGAGGACGTCGTCGGCGGCAGCCGATCCCTCCTCCACCAGGGTATAGAGCCGGCGCAGCCGTTCGTCGGCCTCGAACGCCTCCTGCTCCAAGAGCCGCAGACGCTCGTTGAGCGTCGCCGCTTTTTCGGCCTGGCGGCCGGCGACCGATGCCAGCAGCGCCGTGAGGCGCTGGGGCTGAAGAAGACGGTCTGCCAGATGGGTGGTGACCAGGCCGTCGAGCTTGTCCATGCGGATCGACCGTCCCTTGCACGCCGTGGATCCGTGTCGCGCACAACTGGAGCAGGTGTAGTAGCGATGCACCTTGCCGGTCTTTGAGGTGCCGGTCCTTAGCGTCATTGCCCCGCGGCAGGTCGCGCAAACGGCGAGTCCGGTCAGCAGGATCGGGCCGGTCACGACCCGCGGAGCCCTCACTCTCGGGTTCCGATCCTTGAGGGTGCTCTGAACCTGTTCGAAGACGGCAGGCTCGATAATGGCTGGCACCTCTGCGAACACCTGCTCGGATGAGGTCTTCCGGCGACGTGAGCGGGCCTCGAAGTGGTTGAAGCGCATGCGGCCGGCGTAGACGGGATGCATGAGGAGCGCATGGACCGGCCCGAGCCCCCAGGTGGCGCCGCCGCGCGTGCGGTAGCCGTGGGTATTGAGCCACACGGCGATGGCCTTGACACCCATGGGACCGGATTCGTCATGACCGGAGAGGAACAGCCGGAAGATCAGCCGCACGGTCTCGGCCTCGACCGGATCAATGGCGAGCTTCTTCTTGATGCGGCTGCCGCGCCGCTCCACCTCGACCGCCTGATAGCCGAACGGCGGCCGGGCGCCGTTCCAATAGCCTTGGCGCGCGTTCTCCTTCATGGAACGCAGCACATGCTTGGCGTTCTCCTTGGACTGGTACTCGTCGAACAGGGCGATCACCTGCCGCATCATCACCTGCGCCGGGTCGTCGCCCAGCTCCTGCGTGATCGACACCAGGCGGACGCCGTGCTTGGCCAGCTTGCGCACGTAGAACTCGAGCCCGAAGGCATCGCGGAAGAAGCGCGAGAACGAGTGCACCACGATCACGTCGAACGCCTGCTCGCCGTCGCAGGCACGCTCGACCATCCTCTGGAACTCGGGCCGCTTATCGTCGGTGGCCGATGCGCCGGGCTCGACATACTCGGCGACGAGGTGCCAGCCGCGCTGCTTGACCCAGGCCTGCGTCTGCGCGCGCTGGTCGGGGATCGACAGGTCGTGCTCGGCCTGCCGGCCGGTCGAGACGCGCAGGTAGACTGCGGCGCGGGGCGTTGACGCCGGGCCAGCGTCGTGGAGCTCCGGCGTGTGCCTCGGGTCGAAGCCAATGCCGTTGAACCTCGTGGCCATGATATGCGCTCCCGCAGCAACTGACTGCCTGTGCGCATTGGTAGCCGACAAACGCGGCAGGACAAGAGCCGATGACGCAAAATTGCTGTGTGCTGCAGATCAACGCTTGTCCTTGCGCTGCGCCGCGGCGTCGGCGAGCAGATCGCGCAGCGCGGGCCCGAGGTAGGTCTAGATCGCATCGACCTCGGCGGCGGTGATCGGGACCGGATCGCCGAGGTTGTCGCGGTCGAGGTGCGGGACTTGGTGCGGAATTTCGGAGAGTTCGTCGCCGTCGACCATGTCAGCTTCCAGGTGCGTCG
>JAFMSC010000252.1 GCA_017353825.1 Hyphomicrobiaceae bacterium
GCGGAGGGGGAGGCGTTCGTAACGCGCCACACCATCTCCGGCTGGGGCGGCATCGACCACAAGACCGGCACCATCGTCGAGACGCGACATGAGAAGCGGGGCCAGAGCTTCGCGGGCAAGGTGCTGGTGTTCCCCGGCGCCAAGGGCTCCTCTGGCTGGTCGCATTACTTCCACATGGCCCGCATCGCTGGCGTAGCGCCCAAGGCGATGGTGTTCAACGTCATGACCACCAAGGTGGCGCTCGGCGCCGTGGTGGTCCGCGCCCCCGCCGTCACCGATCTCGACCAGGACCCTCTCGAGGTGATTGTGGACGGCGACTGGGTGAAGGTGGACGGCGACAACGGCATCGTCGAGGTGACCAAGCGCACCTAGGTTGAGGCAGGCGAAGCCCTGAGCCGACGCCGATGCGTCTGCTTGGGTTGACCCAAGCTCCCACGCCCCGCCCGAGGTTGCCAACGGCAGGACGACGGCGTAAGTCCGGCGCTGCCCATCAGGAGCCCCGGTAATCCCATGTTCCCACGCAAGCCCAGCGACTGCGCCGACCTCGCCCAAGTGCGCCAGGAGATCGACCGGGTCGACGCCGCCCTGGTCGGCCTCATCGCTGAGCGGTTCGGCTATGTCGAGCGCGCCTGGCAGCTGAAGCTCGAGGGCGGACAGGAGGCGAGCGTGCCCTGGCGCAACCAACAGGTGATCGACAAGGTGCGGGCGCGTGCGGCGGAATCAGGTGTGCCGCCAGACCTGTGCGAAGCGCTATGGCGGCAGATGATCGGCTGGTTCATCCAGTACGAGGAGGAAAAGCTGCGCGCCCGCATCGAGGCCAAGATCGAGACCAAGACCAAGACCGAGACCAAGACCGGGACCGGGGGCAAGACCGGGCCGACGCCATAAGTCGGCCCACGCCATGATTACGCCATGGGTCACGCCATGGGTCACGCCATGAGTAAGGTCACAGGCAGGTCGTCGCTGGGCGTGCCTGCCGCGTGGTGTCTTGCTTCAGCTGTGCCACCTATGGCTACTGGCCCCCGTGTCAGACCCCGGGGTCAGGCACCGCTCACAGGGGTTTTGCCCGTGCCGCAACCCATCGACCTCAACATCGTCTTGCTCACCGCCCTGCTCAATCCGGTGGCGATCGTCGTCGCGTTTTGGATGGGGATGGGTGCGGACCAGTGGCAAAAGTTGCCGCTCGCCGCCTTTGCCGCAGCCGCCGCCGGATCGGCGGTGGTCTACCTTGCCCAGCGCCTTGGAGTGCCGGGCCTGGTGGAGACGGCGCGCGCCCCCGCCGGCATCTTCGTCGCCCAGTTTGTGTTCGCGCTGGCCTGGGCCGCCGCCGGCTACCGCTTTGCGCGGCGCGCGCCATGACGCTTCTGCGCATCTGGATCGGCGTGACAGTGGTGGTTCTCGCCACGCTCGCCGTCTGGGCCTTCGCCCCAATTCTCATCTTCATGGCGCTGCTGGTTGTCGTTCTCGGCGGGTTGGCAGCGATCATGATCGGGCAGGCCCGCCGGCTTCGCGCCTGCCTCTGGGGATGCAAGCGCCGCCGCCGGCGGCTCAGGCAGCCACGAACTGCGGATCGGTGAGATCGCCGCAGTGAAGGTTGGGCGGTGCTGGCGCGATCGCCCTCTCCAGAAGCACCACACCGGGCGCGTGCGGGCTCGGCCTGGCGGTGAACCCCGCTTTGCGCGCCAGATGCAGCATGCCTTCGTTGCCGGCGAGGGTCTCGCCAACCACGCGCGCGATGCCGGCAGCGGCGGCGCGGGCGAGGAGCTTGGCCAGCAGTCGGCTGGCGAGGCCGCGGCGTTGCCAGTCCTCGGCAACCGACACAGCGAATTCCGCCACCGACGCGTCGCGGCCGTCCCGGGCGTAGCGGGCCTCGGCGACCACCGTCTCCCGCCCGCCGTCGAAGGTCTCGGCGAGCAGGGCGAGGTGGCTGGCGTAGTCGATGTTGGTAAAGCGCTTGACCAGCGCCGGCGGCAAGTCGCGCACCGGCGCCAGGAAGCGCTCGTAGCGCGCCCGCGCCGGCAGGCTCCCGAAGAAGGCCGTGGTGAGGGCCTCGTCCTGCGGCAGCACGGGGCGGATCAAGAGGCGCCGGCCGTCCCGCAGCCAGACCACGTCGATCAGGTCGGTGGGGTAGCGATGGACCTGGCAGAGCATGGGCGCCCCACGGGCTCAGGCGGAGCGTGTCGAGGCAGGCGCGCGGCTGAAATCGGCGCCATCGACTTGGCCGGCCGGCCCCACCAGGATGGCCGCGTCCTTGAAGGCGTAGACGACCGTGCGGCCGCCGCGGTCGAGGATGAAGGACCGCCCGCGCGTGAGGATGATGTCGCGCTGATCGCCCGGCTGCGTGACCCAGATGGTGCCGCTCAGGGCAGTGATCTGCAGTCCCTTGCGGCCCTCGATGGCGTGCACCGCGTGGGCGGGGATCGTTACGGGCCTAATGTCGAGCACGGGTTTCATGGCCGACCTCCATGCATTCATGCGTCAGACGCATTGATAGTCTTGGCGATCTGTGGTCCTATCGCTTGTGTTCCAATCATTTAGCCCCTTCTTTGCGGCGCAACAAACGATCATTTCTCAGGGAGTGCATGAGAAACGGGAATGCATGAGAAGCGCTTTGACCTGCCGCCGCTTGACCTGATCCGCGGCTTCGAGGCCGCTGCGCGTACGCTCAGCTTCACGCTGGCGGCCGAGGAGCTGTGCGTCACCCAGTCGGCCGTCAGCCGCCAGATACGGGCGCTGGAGGACCACCTGGGCGTCGCCCTGTTCGAGCGCAGACCGCGCAGCCTGGCGCTCACCGGGCCGGGACTCGCCCTGCAGCGAACCGCCGCCGAGCTGCTCGAGCGGCTGCAGGAGACCGTGAACCGGCTGCGCACCGACGTGGCGGCACCCCAGCTCACGGTCACAACCACCGGCGGCTTCGCCTCGCTGTGGCTGATCCCGCGCCTGCGCACGTTCACGGCGCTGCACCCGAACGTGGACGTGCGCATCTCGGCCACCTACAAGACCATCGAGCTGGAGCGCAGCCTGGTCGATGTTGCGGTGCGCTATTGCCAGGCCAAGGACACGCCGCAGGACGCCATCCGCCTGTTCGGGGAAGAGTTGTTTCCGGTCTGCAGCCCGGAGCTCAAGACGCGGCAGCTGCATCCGTTGTCGACCCTTGAGGACCTCAAGCACCATGCGCTGCTGCATATCAACATCGACTGGGCGAGCGATCCCCTCGACTGGGACACATGGCTAGCAGCGCGGGGGCATGCGGGCCTCAAGCCTGCCCTCTCCATCCGCTTCGACAGCTATGAGCAGATGATCCAGGCCGCGGTTGGCGGACAGGGTGTGGCCATGGGCATCGGTCGCCTGGTGAGCGGGCTGATGGCCTCAGGGCAGCTGGTGGCCCCGTTCGGGGAAAGGACGATCGGCTCGCGCGGCTACTTCATCATCCGCTCCCGCCTCACCGGCGACCGCCCCCATGTGCGCGCCTTCGTGGACTGGCTCACCCAGGAGGCCAAGGCCGTGCTTCTCGGGAAGCACGAGGCGCATCCCGGGCCCGCGCGCCGTGTCGCGGGCCCATGAGCAGGGCGGCTGAGCGCGCACCGAGACCTCGGCAGGCGTTCTGGCAAGGCTGACGCGCTGCAGGTGGTGGGCGGTGAGAGGATCGAACTCCCGACATCTTCGGTGTAAACGAAGCGCTCTACCGCTGAGCTAACCGCCCGAGACTGTGGCCGCCCCCCGATGCCGAAGGGCACGCCGCGGATTCCGCCTAACGCCACCGGCTGTCAAGGCCCGCCCGCGTGGCTGGCGGGCCGATCGTGAAGGGGCCGACTGAGGCCATCCAAGCCGACCCGTTGGCTTGCGGGGAGGCTCTTCGCCGGACCTCCGGCCGGTGCCAGCCGTGCGGGGCCTCCCCAAGGCGCCAGCGCTGTTCCAGGGCGCCTGAGCGCCCCTAGGAGCGCCCACAGGCGCGGCAAGCGCCCAGGCGCGGCACCCCAGGCGCGGCACAAGAGGCGCGAGGCAGGCCCCCCAGCCTAGTTGAGCAGCTCCTTGAGGGTCTTGGAGGCCGTGAACTTCGGCACGCGCGAGGCTTTCAGCTGCATCTCGACGCCGGTCTGCGGATTGCGGGCCTTGCGCGCGGCGCGCTGGGCGACCTTGAAGGTGCCGAAGCCCGGAATGCGCACCTCTTCGCCCTTCTTCATGCTGTCCTCGATGTGCGCGATGACCGCATCGACAGCGACGCCCGCCTTTTCACGGGTCATCTCCGTTTTGACCGCGACCGCCTCGATCAAGTCCTTCTTGCTCATCCTCGTGTCCTTGTGTCTGCCAACAGACTGTGTCTGCCAAAGACCTAGCCGCGGTCAGGGGGGCCACTCGCGCCGATTTACGCCTTTCCAGTCAATGGCGCTGCCGCAGCGAGGCGGAAACAACGCTCAAAGGGGGGCCCCGTCAAGCCAAAACTCCGCGCAAAAGGGCCAATTTCCGGGGAGTTTGCGGCAATGCTGAAGGTATTGTGCATCGCAAAACGCACTGCGCGCACGCCCCATCGACGCATGCCTTGTGACTGAACGGCGTTCGTTATCGGCCATCCCGCGCCCGAGCGATGCCCCCGGGAAGGCGAGAAAGGCTCCGACACGGGTCGATCCGCCAGGCGCCGCCAACGTCGGCTTCGCGAGGTCCCAGATAGGCCTGCCCCGGCTCGGGAGCCGGGGCAAGCTTCCGCTGGATAAGGTGCCTAGCCGCTAGTGCGTAATGCGCTCCGCCTCGGTCTTGGGGCCAGTGGAAACGCTCGCCGCCGGCGTCTCGTCCTCGATAGCGATCGGCTTTGGCATGCGTTGCAGCGCCACCTTCAGCACGTCGTCCATGCGCGAGGCCGGGATGATGTCAAGGTGGCTCTTGATATCGTCGCTGATCTCGGCGAGGTCCTTCACGTTCTCCTCCGGGATCACGACCGTCTTGATCCCCGCCCTCAGCGCCGCCAGCATCTTCTCCTTCAGGCCGCCGATGGGCAGCACCCGGCCGCGCAGGGTGATCTCGCCGGTCATGGCCACGTCCTTGCGAACGGGGATGCCGGTCATGATCGAGACGATGCCCGTCACCATGGCCACGCCGGCGGAGGGCCCGTCCTTGGGGGTAGCGCCCTCAGGCACGTGGACGTGGATGTCCTTCTTCTCGAACAGAGAAGCCGGAATGCCGAAGTCATGGCTGCGCGAGCGCACGTAGGCATTGGCGGCCTGGATCGACTCCTTCATTACGTCGCGCAGGTTGCCGGTGACGGACATCTTGCCCTTGCCGGGCATCATCACACCCTCGATGGTGAGGATGTCCCCGCCCACCTCGGTCCACGCCAAGCCCGTGACGATGCCGACCTGGTCCTCCAGCTCGACCTCGCCGTAGCGATACTTCGGGACCCCCAGGTAGTGCTCGAGGTTATCCGGCGTCACCTTCACCACTGTGGTGGTGCCGACCAGGATCTCCTTCACCGCCTTGCGGGCGAGCTTGGCCACCTCGCGCTCGAGGTTGCGCACGCCGGCCTCACGGGTGTAGCGGCGGATGATGCCCTTGAGGGCGTCTTCGTCCAGGGTCCACTCGGCCTCCTCCAGGCCGTGGTTCTGGCGCTGGTTGGGGATCAAGTGGCGCTTGGCGATCTCGATCTTCTCATCCTCCGTGTACCCGGCCAGCCGGATGATCTCCATGCGGTCGAGCAGCGCCGGGGGGATGTTCATCGTGTTGGCGGTGGTCACGAACATAACGCTGGAGAGATCGTAGTCGACCTCAAGGTAGTGGTCGTTGAAGGTGTGGTTCTGCTCAGGATCGAGCACCTCCAACAGTGCCGCCGCCGGGTCGCCCCGGAAGTCCGAGCCCATCTTGTCGATCTCATCCAGGAGGAACAGCGGGTTGGTCTTCTTCGCCTTCTTCATGGACTGAATGACCTTGCCCGGCATCGAGCCGATATAGGTGCGCCGGTGGCCGCGGATCTCAGCCTCGTCGCGCACGCCGCCCAGCGACATGCGCACGAACTCGCGGCCCGTAGCATTGGCGATCGACATGCCGAGCGAGGTCTTGCCCACGCCGGGAGGCCCGACGAGGCACAGGATCGGGCCCTTGAGCTTGTTGGTGCGGGACTGGACCGCGAGATACTCGATGATCCGCTCCTTCACCTTCTCCAGGCCGTAGTGTTCCTTGTCGAGAATCTCCTGGGCTTCGTTGAGGTCCTTCTTGACCTTGCCCTTGACCCCCCAGGGGATCGACAGCAGCCAGTCGAGGTAGTTGCGCACCACCGTAGCCTCGGCCGACATCGGGCTCATCTGCTTGAGCTTCTTGATCTCGGCCAGAGCCTTGTCGCGGGCTTCCTTGGAAAGCTTGGTGTTCTCGATCTTCTCCTCGAACTCGGCGATGTCGTCGCGCTCCTCGCCGTCGCCCAGCTCCTTCTGGATCGCCTTCATCTGCTCATTGAGGTAGTACTCGCGCTGGGTCTTCTCCATCTGGCGCTTGACGCGCGAGCGGATCTTCTTCTCGACCTGCAGGACCGAGATCTCGCTCTCCATCAGCGTGTAG
>JAFMSC010000589.1 GCA_017353825.1 Hyphomicrobiaceae bacterium
GCCAAGAAAACCATCGTAGCAACCGGCGGCTACGGCCGCGCCTACTTCAGCTGCACGGGCGCCCACACCCAGACCGGCGACGGCAACGCCATGGTGCTGCGCGCCGGCCTGCCCCTGCAGGACATGGAGTTCGTGCAGTTCCACCCCACCGGGATCTACGGTGCGGGCGTGCTGGTGACGGAGGGTGCGCGGGGCGAGGGCGCCTATCTCACCAATGCCAGGGGCGAGCGGTTCATGGAGCGCTACGCGCCGCACGCCAAGGATCTGGCATCGAGAGACGTTGTCTCGCGCTCCATGACCATCGAGATGCGCGAGGGGCGCGGGTGCGGGCCCCACAAGGACCACATCCACCTCAACTTCTCTCACCTCGACCCGAAGATCCTCTACGAGCGTCTGCCCGCTGCGCTCGAGAACGGTCGGGTCTTCGCCGGCGTCGACATCACCAAGGAACCGATGCCGATCGTGCCCACCGTGCACTACAACATGGGCGGCGTGGCCAGCAACTACCACGGCGAGGCTCTCACCAAGAAGGGCGCGGACCCAGAATACGGCGTGCCTGGCCTGATGGCGCTCGGCGAGGCCGCATCCGTGTCGGTGCACGGCGCCAACCGGCTGGGCTCGAATTCGCTGATCGACCTCGTCGTGTTCGGCCGTGCGGCGGCCATCAGGTGTGCGCAGACCGTCGAAAAAAGCACCACCCCGCCGGACCTGCCCAAGGACGCCGGCGAGCTCGCCCTGGCGCGGCTCGACCGCTTCCGCAACGCCAAGGGCGGGACGCCCACGGCGGAGCTGCGCGCGCGCATGCAGAAGGTGATGCAGTCGAACTGCGCCGTATTCCGCACCGCGGACCTCCTCAAGGAGGGCGTGGAGAAGATCGGCGAGATCTGGCGCGCCACCGACGACATCGCCGTTTTCGACCGCTCGCTGGTGTGGAACTCGGACCTGGTGGAGACGCTGGAGTACGACAACCTCATCGTGCAGGCTGCCGTCACGGTGGTCGGGGCCGAGGCGCGCACCGAAAGCCGCGGCGCGCACGCGCGCGAGGACTACCCGACCCGCGACGATTCCAACTGGATGAAGCACACGCTGGCGTGGGCCGACTACGACACCCGAACGGTGCACCTCGACTACCGCCCGGTGCACACCTATACGCTCACCAACGAGGTGAGCTACATCCAGCCCAAGGCGCGCGTGTACTGACCCGGGGCCCTGCATCCGGGATGATCACGCTAGGAACACATCGCGGCGAATTTCGGTAGTTGTCCTGATGGGGTGCGGCGGCGCTTGAGGTTGAATAGCGGGAGCGTCAACCACGCAAGGCCGACCTTCCATGCGTCGACCGCTCCTCGCAGGGTCTTTGCTTGTGGCTCTGGCAAGCCTCGTGTCCAGCCAATCTGAGCAGCAGGCGGACGAGACCTTGCCTCCCGGCTCGATCATCCCACCCACCGCACCGGCCGCCAAGGCCGACGCCGCCAAATCCGGGGCGTCGGTGAAGGCTGATGCCCCTAAGCCCGAGAGCAGCGCCGACTACCTCGCGCAATGCCTCAAGGATTGGGACGCCGCGACCCACATGACACGGGCGCAATGGGCCCGCACCTGTCGGCGCGTTGCGACCAACCGCGTCAGGTTCATGAACGATGTGGGGAACAAGTGAGCGCAGCTGCCGAAGGGGTCGGTTGGCGTGCCCGCCTGCTGTCTCGTCCACAGAGGCATGAGCGATATCAGATAGGTATCATCCGATAGCTCATAGTCAGCCATCGCCGCATTGCCAACAAACGAATCGCGCGAGTGATCGCAACCATGGAGGGTCCACATGGCCACCCTGGCCTTCGTGCTCGCCAGGCTGTTCGATCCTGCGCAGGCTGGCCTCGTCCTGGCGGTCGTGTTGGCCTACCGCGGGCCGCAGCCGATCGTGGTCGCCGCCGCCGTCGCCGCCGTCGTCTCGGAGACAGTGACGCTCGCGGCGGCGGTCGATTATGCCTGGGGAGAGCGGCTCCTGCTGCGGCTTGCCGCTTGCTTGGCACAGGCCGCCGCCCTGGCGCGGCGCGTGGGCGTGATCCGGCTGGCGCGCCCTGGCGCAGGCGATGGGCCGCGAGCCGA
>JAFMSC010000039.1 GCA_017353825.1 Hyphomicrobiaceae bacterium
CGCCGGCGCCGCGGGAGGCAGGACGGAGGGGCCGTCGGCAGCCTCGGATGGCCTGGCATCGGATGGCCTGGCCTCGGCCACATACGCTGCCGAGCGGCTCAGCACGGCGCCGGTCACGGCGTTGGGACGATAGGTGGTGCAGCCCTTGAGACCGAGGTCGTAGGCCTCCAGGTAGACATCCTTGAAGGCCTCGAAGCTGAGGTCGGCGGGACAGTTGATGGTCTTGGAGATGGAGCTGTCCACGTGCGCTTGTAGCGCGGCCTGCATGTTAAGGTGCGCGCTCGGGGTCAACTCCTCAGCTGTGACGAACGCGTCAGTGAGCGGCGCGGCGGCCCCGAAGGTCTGGCGATAAAGAGCGTGGGCGTAGTCCTCAACCTCTTCGGTGCGGGTGCTGCCGTCGCGCTCCAGCACGCGCCGCTCGTAACGGAAGTCGAACACCGGCTCGATGCCGCTCGACACATTGCCCGCGAGCAGCGAGATGGTGCCGGTGGGGGCGATGGAGGTGAGCAGCCCGTTGCGGATGCCATGTCGGGCGATCGCGACCCGCACCTCTTCGGACAGCCGCTCTACCTTGGGCGCGGCAAGGAAGCGCTCGGCGTCGTAGAGCGGGAAGGCGCCCTTCTCTCCGGCGATCTGCGCGCTGGCGAGATAGGCGGCATGCTCGATGACCGCCATCCAGCGTCGCGCCAGTTCTGCTGCCTCGGGCGTGCCATAGCGCGCCCCGCACAGGATCAGCGCATCGGCAAGCCCGGTGACGCCGAGGCCGATACGCCGCTTGGCCATGGCCTCCTGCCGCTGCGCATCGAGCGGGTAGTTGGAGACATCGATGGCATCGTCGAGAAAGCGCACCGCCGTTGTTGCGAGCGCTGCCAGCCGCCCCTCGTCGAGCCGCGCTTGCTTGGTGAAGGGGGCTTCGATCACGCGCGCCAGATTGATGGAGCCCAGCAGGCACGCGCCGTGGGCAGGCAGGGGCTGCTCGCCGCATGGGTTGGTCGCGCTGATCGTCTCGCAATAGCTGAGATTGTTCTCCGCGTTGATGCGGTCGACGAACACCACGCCGGGCTCGGCATAGTCGTAGGTAGCGCGCATGATGCGGTCCCACAGCGCGCGCGCGTCGACGGTGCGGTACACCTTGCCGTCGAACACCAGGTCCCACGCCGCGGCGCTGCGCACCGCCGAGATGAAGGCGTCCGTCACCAGCACCGACAGGTTGAAGTTGCGCAGACGCGCCGGGTCGCCCTTGGCGTCGACGAACGCCTCGATGTCGGGGTGGTCGCACCTGAGCGTACCCATCATAGCGCCGCGCCGTGCCCCGGCCGACATGATGGTGCGGCACATGGCGTCCCACACGTCCATGAAGCTCACCGGCCCGGAGGCGTCGGCGCCGATGCTCTTCACCGGCGCACCTTGGGGGCGCAGCGTGGAGAAATCGTGCCCAATCCCGCCGCCCTGCTGCATGGTGAGCGCGGCTTCCCTGACGTTGGCGAAGATGGAGCCGAGGTCGTCCTCGATGCGCCCCATTACGAAGCAGTTGAAGAGGGTGACCGACCGGCCCGCCCCGGCTCCGGCCAGGATGCGGCCCGCAGGCAGGAACGCGAACCCTGCGAGCGCAGCGGCGAACGCTTGCGTCCAGTGCGCGCGCTGAGGCTCGGGCTCGGCGGCAGCGACCGCCTCGGCAACCCTGCGCCAGGTATCGGCCAAGGTCCGGTCTAAGGGGGCGCCGTCCGCAGTCTTGAGGCGGTATTTGGCATCCCAGATCTGCTCGGAGATCCGGGGCAGCTTGAGTGCGGGCTCGTTCACGCGGTGACCTAAAGGATTTGCAGAATTACTTAGGGCTTCCTGGTCGAGACGCCAGAGCCGTCGATGTTATATGTTCCTGCTTTGTTCCTTGTCAAGGCCCCCCTGCCGATCGCGGCCAGAGCATGCCGGCGATCGCAAGCGTGCCGGCGCGGCCAAACGTCTTCCCACACCGTCTTCACACACACCGTCTTCGTACACACCGTCTGCGCGCACGCCGCCAAACGGAAGCAACCCCGGCCGTTGCTGGCCGGGGTCGCCGTTCGCGATCGCGCAGAAATAGAGCCTCGCGCTTAGCCGTTCCGTCCCTGCTCGAAGGCGTTGCGCGCCCAGCCGGGGTAGTCATCAACGGAGGCGGCCTGAGCGGAGATCGCAATCGACAGCAGGCCGACAGCGATGAGAGCAGTAGCGATGAGGGACTTCATGTTGGTCTCCTGGATATTGCTCGCGTGCGCGCTCGGGACGATCCCCATGGCATCCCCATGGCGCGCCGCAGTTTGATCGGCAGTGGTGTGTGCAGTTAGCCGTTCTTGCCCTGCTCGAAGGCGCCGTGCGCCCAGTCGGGGTAGTCATTCGAGGCGGCCTGCGCGCTGATGGCGCTCGACAGCAGGCCGAGGGCGACGAGGGCGGTCGCGAAAAGGGTCTTCATGGCTCATCTCCTAAATCTTAGCTTGTTGCTGCGCGGCGACGTTTGCCGTGCAGTGCTGAGATAGGGCCGGGAGACATCATGGTTAAGAGGGCTCGCGTAGACGTTACGCAGGCGTGAACCCGGGGGCGCCGTTGGGCTCTCGTTGGGCTTTGCGGGGCAACTCGTGCCGGCAGGCTCGCTCCTCAGGACGAGATGCCGGCGGTCGCCCTGACCGGCTCGGCGGCGGGGAGCGGCGGCGGGTTGGGCAAGGCCCGCGCCTCGGCGATCAGCCGCGAACAGGCCGTCTCGATGCGCTCCTGGATGACAGCGCGGGCCTCGGCCCGAGGCAGGCCCGGTAGGATCGGGTCGAGGATCTCGACGACGATGGTGCCGGGGTAGCGCATGAGGCTGCGCCGCGGCCAGAACAGGCCGGAATTGAGCGCCAGCGGCACGCACGGCAGGGCCAGGTCCCCATACAGGGCGAGGAAGCCCGGCTTGTAGTCGGGTGGCGCGCCTGGCGGACGGCGCGTGCCTTCGGGGAAGATGACAATCTCGCGTCCCTGTCGGGCGCGCTGGCGCGCATCGCGCAGCATGGCTTTGAGTGCCGTGGGGCCCCTGTCGCGCTTGACGAAGATATGTTCGAACTTGTGGCTGAACCAGCCGTAGAGCGGGATCAGGCCCAGCTCAGCCTTCATCACCATGGCGGGATCGCGGAACACCGGAATGAGGCCGAATGTGTCCCAAGCCGACTGGTGCTTGGCGGCGACCAGGCAGGCTCCCTCGGGCAGCTTCTCGCCTCCGCGCAGTTCGAAGCGTGTGCCGCAGATGACCTTCATCCACCACAGACTGGCGAGGCCGTGCAGACGCAGGCCCTGCATGGCCCAGCGCCGCGGCCCCAGCAGCAGCCAACTGCCAAGCACCAGAAAGACGGCGGTGTTGACGTAGAACACCACGATGAAGACGAGGGAGCGGATGAGAAGCATGGCAGACCTCTAGCCGGGCGCAGCGTGCGATTTCGCGGCGAGCGCGCTCTCCTGCCAGCCCAGCAGCCGGGCCACGCCGTAGCGGGCGGCCGACGGCAGGAACTTCAGGTACTCGGCGAGCAGGACCCGTGCCGTATAGGGATCCATCCACCAGCGCGCGGCATGCACCTTATTAGATACGACGGGGTGTGGCACCAGCATGATATCGGGCATGGTGCGGCGCAACTCCATGAGGCTACGCGGCATGTGGTAGGCCGAGGTAACGACGATGAGCTTGGCGTAGCCGTTGGACTTGGCCCAGGCCTTGGTCTCGTTGGCATTGCCGGTGGTGGTGTGCGCCGCGTAGTCGATGTCCACGCGCGTGGAAAAGAGGCGCACCGGCAGGCCGCTGGCGCGCCTCAGGTCCTCGGGGCTTGTGCGCGGGTTGACACCGGAGATCAGGAGCCGGGCGCCGAGGCCCTCCTTGAGGAGCTTGGCGCCGGCCGCCAGCCGCAGCTCCCCGCCGGTGAGCACGACGATGGCGTCGGCGCGCTGCGGGTCATCCGGGACATAACCGGCGACCGTGCGGGCGAACAGGACAAACCCCGCCGCGAACGCCAGCAGCGCCGCGGCCGTCGCTGCGCCAGCCCAGGCGACCCGTCGTGCGACCCGTCGTGTCACGACACCTCTTGCGCGCCCTTCCTCTCCCCCCTCGGGCTCTGGCAATACAGGGGCAGTATGCGGGTGCCAATCTAGCCAATCTCGGCAAGGTTGCGACGGCTAACGCCGCATGGGCCCGGCACGCAATCCCGCGGGCCGCCCGCAGGGTTAATGCTGACTATTCAAGATACGGAACACGCCAATACGCGAGGTTACCATGCATAGTCCGGCGATCACCATGACCACGATGGCCAGCAGCAGATAGCCCCACAGATCGAGGCTGGTCACGCCCACGAGCCGGCGCAGCTCGGCCACGGCGGCGGCGCCACCCCCCAGCAACTCCATCATGGCCGGGAATGTCAGGAACACCAGCACGGCCACAACCGCCCCGACGACGCCGGCGCGCACCCCGAGCCGCAGGAAGTGGCGCTCGAACTCGCGCGCGATGAAGCGGTCGGTGGCTCCGACGAAATGCAGCACTTCGACAATATCGCGATTCGAGGCCATGGCGCTCTTGGTGGCGGAGACGATGATGGCGGTGGTGGCCGCCCCCACCAGCAGCAGGATGGCGATGCCGCCCAGCGCAAAGGATCTCGTGATGGTTCGCACCAGTCGCTGCCAACGGCGGTGGTCGTCGAGGGAGGCGCCGGGAAAGTTGTTGGCGAGCGCCGCGCGCAGCACATCGAAGTTGGCGGGCGGGTTGGCGCGGTCCAGCTCCACGGCGACAAGCCTTGGCACCGGCAGGGTGCTCAGGACGTCCGCTGACTGTCCCAGCCAGGGCTCCAAAAGCTTTGAGGTGTCGGCGACGCTGAGCGCGCGTGCTTGCGCGACGCCCTGCTGGCGCGACAGGAAGGCGACGATGTCGGCGACCTGCTTGTCGGTGTCGGCCCGCTGCCGGGCCTCGACCTGGACCGTGACCTCGCTAGCGATGTCCTGCATCCACTCGGTGGCCGTCTGGTTCATCATGTAAACCGTGCCCGCCGTGAGCGAGGCGAGGAAGCACATGATGGTGATCACCAGCGTGAGCGAGCGGCCGGTGACGGAGCCGGCGGGCACGATGGGCGCCGGCGGTGCGCTGCGTCCATAGCGGCGGCGGGTGTTGCCTCCAGCGTCGGCACGCCCGCTGGTCACCCCAGCGCGCCGCGTCGTGGTGGGCACGCGCAGGGCTTGAAAGCGCTCCGCTGCGAGCCTCACGCGCGGCGCCCGCGCGTCGGACCAGCCCGCTGGGTTGTCAAACGATCCGGACATGACCGTCGTGCAGCTCCAGCCGCGGCGCCTTGGTCTGGCGCATGAGTTGATGATCGTGCGTGGCGATCAGGACCGAGGTGCCGAGCCGGTTGAGCTCGATGAACAGGCGCAAGAGCCGGCGCGCCATCTGCGGGTCGACGTTGCCAGTTGGCTCGTCGGCGAGCAAGAGCTCGGGCTTGTTGATGACGGCGCGGGCGATGGCGGCGCGCTGTTTCTCGCCACCCGAGAGCACGTGGGGGGCGGAGTGCATGCGGTCGCCGAGGCCCACCCACTGCAGCAGGTCGGTCACATCTTCCCTGTAGTCCGACACCCTCTTTCCGGTGACGCGCAGCGGCATGGCAACGTTCTCCCACGTCGTCATGTGGTCGAGGAGCCGGAAGTCCTGGAACACGATGCCGATCCGGCGGCGCAGCTGGGCGCGCCGGGCCGGCGTCACACGGCTGATGTCCTGGCCGAAGATCGTGATCGAGCCGCGCGTGGGCTGGATCGACATGAACAGCAGCCGCAACAGCGACGTCTTCCCCGATCCGGAAGGACCGGTGAGGAAGTGGAACGAGCCAGGACGCAAGTGAAAGGTGACATCCTGCAGCACCTCAGCGCTACGGACGTACCGCAAGCCGATACCGTTCAGCCTGACCACGTGAAAACTCTTGCCCCTCCAGAACGCGGGCCCCGTAGCCCAAAATCGGCGCGCCAGGAAGGTAGGAACAATGGTCAGGATTGTGGCGGTCTGATGGGACGGGCGCACCGGGAGGGCGGCCGCGGGGAGCGGAGTTGGGCAACTCACAGGCGTGCGCAACCACTTAAGCGCCCGTGCAACAGGTCGAGCATCCGCTATAAACCGTGATAAGCTCGCGATCCTGGCGGGGGCGCGAGGGGGGCTTGGCGCACAAATCGTGCGGCAGCGATGCTGGTAGATGCTACCTGTTGTTGCGAGGGAGAGCCTAATGGCATACATCCTTCTGGCCGATGACGACGCCGCCGCGCGCGATCTCGTGCAGCGCGCGCTGGCTGTGGACGGGCATGCCGTCACCTGCACCCAGGACGGGGCCGAGGCGCTGGAGCAGTTGCAATCTTCGGCGCGCAAGTTCGACGTGCTCATCGCCGACGTGCAGATGCCGGCGGTGGACGGCATCGCGCTGGCCGAGAAGAGCCTCAAGCTGCAACCCAAATTGCGCGTGATCCTGATATCGGGCTTCGCCGAAGAGATTGATCGGGCCAAGCACCTGAAGGCCAAAGTGGCGCGCGTTGTCGCAAAACCGGTCACACTCGAGGGCATCAGGGCGGCGGTGAAAGCCGCGCTGGGCTGACCGACGCCCGCGCTCCCGTCGTGGCGCGCCGAACTTGGCCTCGCAGGCGCCACACGCCCGTTGCCATGGCGGCGCACGCGACGGGACGATTGGCAGGACCCGAGGGCGTCACTCCGTTGGCGTCGTGATCGATCCAAGCATCGATCTTCCGCTTCCTCCCTTTTCCCCACAGAAGGCCAAGGGGGAAGCAGCGTCGCTAGGGCGGTGATGATGGGCGGAGGGCTGCCCTCGCGCATCGGGGGCAATTTTCGGTACCATCGGCCGGCCGTTGTCGGAGGGCGTGAAGGCTTCTTAAGTGGCGTCAGGGTCGAGGAGAACCGCCGCGTCGACGCCTCCTCACACAATCGAACCTTCGGCAAGCGAACCCTCTTCAAGGCTGGTGTGCGGCAGACCCAGTTCGTGCCCCCCCGGCGAAAGCGATCCCACGTGATGTGCTCGGTCGATGTCGCGCCCGCGCTGCGCCTACCTCGCGCCAGCGTGCGATATCTCAACGGGGGCGCGATCCGGCGAGGGCTCGATCAAGTGCAGCGCGTTGCGAAGCGATGCCAGCCCCTCAGGCTTGCCCCTCGGTCTCGAACATCGACGAGGCCAGCGCCTCGCGGCTTTCCTTGCCCGCCCAGACCACGAACTGGAAGGCCTGGAAGTAGCGCTCGCAGGCCTCCAGCGCCATCTTAAACAGGGCCTCGCACTGGCCTTCGGTCGCCACCGCCCCATTCAGCATCAGGCCGTGACGGTACATGATGAGCCCTTCGTGCAACCACACGTCAAAATGGCCGAGCCACAACTGCTCGTTGATCTGGGCCACCAGCCGGTAGACCTCGTTCAACCGGTTGTCGGGGATCTTGGCATCGAAGGCGCAGGCGATGTGCAGCGTCTCCAGATCGCCGCGCCAGTTGAGCGACATATGGTAGTCGGTCCACTGACCGGATACCGTCAACGTCAGCTCGTCGTCCCCCGCGCGGTCCATCGCCCAGCCGTGCCTGCCGGCGATGTGCTCGACGAGATCGAGAGGATTGCTGAAGCGGGCTTGGCCTGACTCGCCCATGTATCTCAAGCTCCCTATCGCCCGAGTTGTGCCGGGGGGCTTCATCCCGCAACTGCCGGCAACCATATATCCGCCGTCAGCCATTAACGATTCATGACGTAAGCGAACGCCCTCGGCGCTGGCAAGTCGACCACCCCAATCTCCACGGCCAAAATGACGACGCGGCGACGAGAGCTGTGCAAAAGGCGGATTCCCCCCAATACCTACACGCTACTGGCGCAGTCGGGCCAGCTCGCTCTCAAGCTCGCTCACCCGCGCGCTCAAGGCCTCGTTCTCGTCGCGGGCCTTGGCCGCCATCTCCTTGACGGCCTCGAACTCCTCGCGCTGCACCACATCCATGTCGCGCAGGATGCGCTCGCCCTGGGCCTTCATCAGCGTTTCAACTTCCCGGCGCATACCCTGAGCCGCGCCGGCTGCATCGGTCAGCAGCTTCGACAGCTCGTCGAGGAAGGGGTTGGTGGTCTGTGTCACGGGAGCGCACCCTGAGGAGTGAGGACCGACGGCCCGAATGCTGCGCTTACTATGGGGACAGAGCCTGAGCCGATCAAGGCGCGCATCTTGACAAGGCAACGAACGCTGCTGGAAACAGGCGCATGCAATTTCTCGCCATCCCCTACCCCAAGATCAATCCTGTGGCGCTCGATCTGGGGCTGTTCTCGGTCAAGTGGTACGGCTTGGCCTACGTTGCCGGGTTGCTGCTTGGCTGGACCTACATCAGGTGGCTCTTGGCGCAGAAGCAGCTGTGGCCCCGCTCGCTGCCGCCGTTCGCCCAGCGCGATGCCGACGACCTCCTCATCTATGTGGCCGCCGGCGTTCTCATCGGCGGGCGGCTCGGGCATGTGATCTTCTACGACCCGCTCCACTACCTGGCGTCTCCGCTGGACATCCTTGCCGTGTGGAAGGGCGGTATGGCGTTCCACGGCGGGCTCGTCGGCTGCATCGTGGGCATCGTCCTATTCGCCCGCCGGGTCGGCGCCAACCCCTGGAGCGTCCTGGATTCCTGCGCGGCGGCCGTGCCGATCGGGCTGTTCTTCGGCCGGCTTGCCAACTTCGTCAATGGCGAGTTGTGGGGCCGGCCCACCTCCGTCCCCTGGGCCATGGTATTCCCGGCGCGGGCGGCCGGCGGGCTCGAGCGGCATCCGAGCCAGCTCTACGAGGCGTTCTTCGAAGGTCTCGTGCTGTTCGCGCTGCTGTGGTGGCTCAGCCACCGCTTGCAGGCGTTGCGGCGGCCCGGCGTGGTGGCCGGCACCTTCCTCGTCGGCTACGGCTTGGCGCGCTCGTTCTGTGAGTTCTACCGAGAGCCCGATCCCGGCCACATCCTGACGCTCGGGCCTTTCACGGCGGGCATGCTCTACTCCATCCCGATGATCGTGGCCGGCATCTGGATCTTGTTCTATGCCGTCAGGCGCACCCCGGCAGTCGCCGATGCCAGCACCCCAAGCTGAGGCCCGTCCGGAGGAGCTTCGCACGGAGCTCGCCGAGCGCATCCGCCGCGACGGGCCGCTGCCTGTCGATCGGTTCATGCGCCTCTGTCTCGATCACCCGGTGCACGGTTATTGGCGCAAGCCGGATAGCATCGGCGCGCGCGGGGATTTCGTGACCGCCCCGGAAATCAGCCAAGTGTTCGGCGAGCTGATCGGGCTGTGGTGCGCGCTGATGTGGGAGGGCATGGGTCGGCCCGCACCCCTGCGCCTGGTCGAGCTTGGCCCCGGCCGCGGCACGCTCATGCGCGATGCGCTGCGCGCTGGGAGGACGCTGCCGATGTTTCTGCCTCATGCCTCCGTGCACCTGGTCGAGGTGAGCTCCCCGATGCGCCGCCTGCAGCGCGAGGCTTTGCTGTCCGGCAAGGGTGGACAGGCTTGTGCCGCCCGCCTGGAGTGGCATGAGACCTTCGATGAGGTGCCGGTCGGTCCGGCCATCGTCATCGCCAACGAATTCCTCGATGCGCTCCCCATCCGCCAACTCGTCTACCGCGGGCAGGCCTGGCACGAACGCGTGGTCGGCCTGGGGCCGCACGGGGGCTTCAGGTTCGAGGTCGGAGGCGTGGTTGACTTCCAGAGCGAGGCGCCACCCTCAGATGGGGCTATCGTGGAGCTGCGGGCGGGCGAGGAGGAACTATTGCGCGCCCTTGCCCGGCGTACGGCGCCGCACGTTGCCCTCATTATCGACTATGGCCCCGCCGCGGAGGCGTTCGGCGACACCCTGCAGGCCGTGCGCAGGCATGCCTACGCTGATCCGCTGGCTGAGCCTGGCGCGGCGGACTTGACCGCACACGTCAACTTCGCCGCCCTGGCCCGGAAGGTGCGGGCCGCCGGCCTGGTTGCCGACGGGCCCGTGCCCCAGGCCCAGTTCCTGGGCCGGCTCGGCATCATCGAGCGCACGGCCCGGCTGATGGCGGTCAATCCGGCGCGCGCGGGCGAGATTGAGGCAGCAACGCACCGGCTCATGTCGCCCGCCGGCATGGGACAGCTTTTCAAGGCCATGGCGGTGCGGTCGCCCGCCCTGCCGTCGCCGCCCCCCTTCGGCTAGAGACTTCGCCCCATGCTGAAGCCCGTGCTGATCGCTGACCTGTCGGCCTTGCCCGGCCTCGCGCATGGCTTCTTCACGCGTCACGGCGGCGTCTCCGAAGGCGTCTACGCCAGCCTCAATTGCGGTCTCGGTTCGAAGGACCGTCCGGAGGCGGTGCGGGCGAACCGCGCTCGCGTCATGCGCCACCT
The DNA here is from genome assembly GCA_017353825.1 of Hyphomicrobiaceae bacterium. GTDB lineage: Bacteria > Pseudomonadota > Alphaproteobacteria > Rhizobiales > Hyphomicrobiaceae > AWTP1-13. Next base: position 10,368 of record JAFMSC010000039.1, read on the forward strand.
GGGAGCCCGCGACATGGTGACGGCCTATCAGGTGCACGGCACCAAGGTCGTGGTCGTGGACGGCACGGCGAGAGGGGAACGGCCAAGGGCCGATGCCCTGGTGACGGCCGCGCGCGGGGTGGCGGTGGGTGTCCTCACGGCCGACTGTGCGCCCGTGTTGCTGGCGGACCCGCCCGCCGGTGTGGTCGCCGCTGCCCATGCCGGCTGGCGTGGCGCTCTCGCGGGCGTTGCCGAGGCGGCCCTCGAGGCGATGGAGAGCCTGGGCGCCAAACGGGCACGCACGCATGCCACCGTGGGCCCGTGCATCGGCCCCAGCGTGTACGAGGTCGGGCCGGAGTTCGAAGCCCAGTTCCTCGAGCACGACGCCGCCAACGCGCGGTTTTTTGCGGGCGCCGGCGCGGGGCGACGCGCAAAGTTCGATCTTTCAGGCTATGTGGCCGAACGACTGCGGCGGGCGGGAGTGGTCGCGGTCAGCGCCGCCGGCATCTGCAGCTTCAGCGTGCAAGACGCCTTTTTCAGCTACCGAAGATCGCAGATGCGTGGGGAAGCCGATTACGGCCGGCAGATTTCTGCCATTGTGTTGACCTAGTATTGGGGCTTCCACAGCTAGGACTAATTGAGTTAGCCACACCCCCCGAGGATGAACAATTTGGGGAAGCTTGGGCGTTTTCCCTTGTTTGTCGGGGCCGGGATATTGTCACGGTCGAGGGAGTCTGCTGGGGTGTAAGGTGTAGAATCACTCGTCGCAGGGGGTCTGTTGTAAGTCGGCAGCCGGGATCGAGCTGGACTGCAAAGGATAGCTGGACTGCAAAGGATAGCTGGACTGCAAAGGATAGAAGGGGGACGTCACGGTGACGACCAGGGATGCTGCTGCGGCGCGGCGCCATCGTTTGGCGGTGGCGCTGGCTGCCATCGGACTCTCAACCCTCGCGCTCGCAGGGTGCAGTGGCAGCTCGTTCAGCTCGTTCTCGCTCTTCCAGTTGGTGAACAATTCGCCGTCCGACGAACAGCCGCAGGCCAGCTCCGAGCCGCCGATAGCCAAGGTGGTGGTGAATTCCATCGTCGGCCCCCCGGAAGCCCTGAGCAAACAGCTGCACGACAACATCTCCTCAGCGCTCGGGCGCCAGCGTGTCGCCATTGCGGCCGGCAAGGATGATCGTGCCGACTACACTCTGCGGCCGTACATCCTCGCGGCCAAGGACAAGGGCGGGACGAAGGTATCCTACGTACTCGATGTCTCCGAGTCGTCGGGCAAGCGCGTGAACCGCTTTGCGGGTGAGGAGATCGTGCCGGCCAGCCCCACGCCGGACCCTTGGGGCGCGATTACACCGGCGGTGGCCGAGACCGTCGTGGACAAGGCCACGGCCTCGTTCGTGGCGTGGCTGCCCAATGGCAATGCGGCGCCCTCCTCGCCGGCCGTGGCCGATGCCGGCTCGCGTCCAGCCAGCGTGGGCGTGCCCAAGGCCGAGGCTGCGCCGCGTCCTGCGGCCAAGAAGAGCCCCGCGCTCGCCTCCACCCAGACCACCACAGGCAGCATCGCCAGAAACGGCAGCGTGACGGCAGTGGTGCCGTCCGTGACGGGCGCGCCAGGCGACGGCAGCACTTCGCTCACGGCGGCGATCCAGCGCGAGCTCCAAACCAAGGGCGTTTCCTTGGCGGACGGGGCCAAGTCGGGGGCCTACCGCGTGGAAGGTGCGGTTACGCTGGGCTCTTCGCGGGAGGGCAAGCAGGCCATCCAGATCGAGTGGGTGGTGCGCGATCCGAACGGCAAGAAGCTCGGCACAGTGTCGCAAAAGAACGACATCCCCGAGGGCTCGCTCGACGGCCCCTGGGGCAAGGTGGCCGACCAGGCTGCGGGCGCCGCCGTGCAGGGTATCCTGAAGCTCCTCCCGGGCGGAGGCACCGCAGTCAATTAACGCGCACACGGGGCAGGCGCGGCAGGCTGCCGCACCCTGCCCGGAGGTCGGCGCACCTCCGTTTGCAAGGTCTGACGGTGCTTGCTAGAACGCCGCCGGGTGCGAACGGAGTGCCTGAGCAGATGCCCTTCGATACCCGAGAGGCAAGCCGCAATCGGGGAGCGACGCGCATGAAGCTCGTTGCCGGCAACAGCAACCGCCCCCTTGCTGACGCCATCTCCGGCAACCTCAAACTTCCGCTGACCAAGAGCGTCGTCCGCCGTTTCGCTGACATGGAGGTGTTCGTCGAGGTGCAGGAGAACATGCGCGGCGAGGACATCTACGTCCTGCAGTCGACCTCGTTCCCGGCTAACGACAACCTCATGGAGCTGCTGATCCTGGTGGATGCGCTGAAGCGATCCATGGCTCGGCGAATCACCGCGGTCATGCCCTACTTCGGCTATGCCCGGCAGGACCGCAGGCCGGGCCCGCGCACGCCCATCTCGGCCAAGCTGGTGGCCAACCTGATCGAGCGGGCTGGCGTGGACCGGGTGATGACAGTGGACCTGCACGCCGGCCAGATCCAGGGCTTCTTCGACATCCCCACCGACAACCTATTCGCCGCGCCCACCATGGTGCGCGACATCGAGGAGCATTACGGGATTGCCAACCTCGTGGTGGTATCGCCGGACGTGGGCGGCGTGGTGCGTGCGCGCGGACTCGCCAAGCGCATCGGCGTGCCGATTGCCATCTGCGACAAGCGCCGGGAACGAGCCGGCGAGTCGGAAGTGATGAACGTGATCGGCGAGGTGGACGGCAAGCGCTGTATCCTGATCGACGACATTGCCGATTCCGGCGGCACGCTGGTGAACGCGGCTAACGCCCTCCTAGAGAAGGGCGCCACCGAGGTCATCGCCTACGTCACGCACGGCGTCCTATCGGGTGGCGCGGTAGCCAAGATCGCCGGCTCGAAGCTCAAGACGCTCGTCATCACCGACTCGATCCAGCCCACCGAGACCACCAAGGCCGCCCCCAACATTCGCGTCCTCTCCATCGCCCCGCTGCTGGCTGAGGCGATCGCGCGCACCGCGCGGGAGGAGAGCGTGTCGAGCCTGTTTTATTGACTCGTGTTTCCAAGCCACCGAGCTGTTCAGGACAACGTCGGCGAGGATTTCACCTTGGGGATGTCCATGACGGGGCCGTGGCTGGAAAGGCACGAGCCCGAGCGGGCCGCTGCCGACCCGTCTTCGGCCCGTCCGCGCCTTCGGTGCCGGCCCGCAACAGCGTTGAGTTGAGCCGTGCGTAAAAATGGGCTGAGCGAAGTTACCGATGCAGACCTCGCCACGATGCCAGAATGGTCGCTGAGCATTGCGAGGAGGGAGGTACTGCGGGGGACCGTCGTTGGCTTGGAAGCTCCCGCCCCGCCCCGGTTCGGGGGATGCGAGCCAGGGTCGACAGGGACAGTATTGGGAGACGAGCCTCCCTCCATAGCGCTGACGGGACTGCACCCGCACCCTATCGCCGCCAGCGCGGCCGGTTCGCCTCTTGGCCCTACCGCGTTGGTGGCCTCGCCAACGGAGCAACCGGTTGAATACGCTGCATTGGAGCGCTTGGTCCCGATCTGGGACCGACAAAGTTGCGCGGCTGCTGCTGAGGAGGCGGACTGGTAAGCGATCGAGAGTTAGGGCCGACAAAGCCTCGTGAACCACCCGCGCTGAGGCCGGGAGACCCACCGCCGCGCGCGCCAGCACCGCCACGCCCTTGGGCGTCGGCGTCCGTTGCCAGCAAGCAAGCAGTCAGCACGGCTGCGATCAGAGCTATCGTTGTCTTGTGAGGCATTACACGTTCCATCTTGTCCAAGTTGCCAATGTGGAAACGCGATGCCTCGCCATCAGTTCGCTTCAGCCTAAGCGAGCGGTGACGGGCATGCCGTGGTCTGAGCCTCCTGGTCCAGATGTAGCTCACAGAACCGCGCCATCCCCAGCGCGGTCGACATCGGAAACGGGCTCCGATGTGCCGACCATTTCGCCGATAGCTGTGATCCGTGGTGGTGAGCCGGTAAACTCATCTGGCGTTCTACCCCCTAAGTCTCGCGCGGGCCACGATCGCACCTCGGTTGGGGCGGCCCGGGTTGCCCCTCGCAGTCGCCGGGCGCCTGATGCGCGTCACCTCCCCCACGGCGTGAGGTACACCGCGGCGGCGACCGAGAGGCCGAAGGCGGCCATGGCGGCGCCGACCACGGCGAACAAGGCCCATGCCGGGGCGCCGCTCGCGGCCAGCCAGCAGCCGCCGATCGCCACGACCAGAAGGCGGATCGTGCCGGCCAGGACGGGGCCCAGAACCTTGCCAGAGCCCTGGGAGGCGAAATAGAGGCTGAGGCCGACACCAACGAAGGCGAAACCCCAGCCGGTCGAACGCAGGTAGAGGTTGGCGGCGGCGCGCACCGCGGCATCGCCGCTAAACAGCCCGGACCACACGTCGGGAACGAGCGTCACCACAAGCCCGATGGCGCCCACCGCGGCCATGGCAACGCCGGCAGCGGTCCATGCAATCTGCCTGGCGCGCTCGACCTGCCGTGCGCCCATGGCCATGCCCACCATCGGCACCGAGGCGACACCGATGGCGAACACGATGGGGATCAACAGGAACTCCAGGCGCGCGCCAATGCCGTAGCCGGCCAGCGCCTCAGTGCCGAAGCCGGCCACCAGCCGGGTCAGGATCAGCACAGTGAGCACCACCTGGAACGGGCTGACAGCAGAGATCGCGCCAACCTTTAGGATGTCGCGGAACATCTCCCCGTCGAGCGCAGCGGGATTGAACCTAAGCGTGAGACGCCCGCGCCCCGTGGCAAGGAACCAGAGCAGGAAGAGCGTGGCGGAGGCATAGGCGATGACGAGGCCGGAGGCGACACCGGCGAGACCGAAGCGGGGGATCGGGCCGATGCCGAAGCCAAGCGCGCCGCCGAGCATGATCTGCAATCCCGAGCCCACGAGCAGGGTGAGGGAAGGCACACGCATGTTGCCCGTGCCGCGCACGATTGAGGCAAACGTGTTGAGAAGCCAAGTGAGGATGGCGGCGGTGAGCGCGATATTGGCGTATGCCAGCGCCTCGCCGAGCACTGCGCCGGAGCCGCCGAGGGCGCGAAAAATCGATGCGCTAAACATCACGAAGATGGCGCTGGAGAAGAGGCCGGCCGTCATGCCGATCACCGCCGCGTGCAAGGCCAGCGCGTTGGCGCGCACGATGTCGCCGGCGCCGAGCGCGCGAGAGATGGCAGACGACACGCCGCCACCCATGGCGCCCGCGGAGAGCATCTGCATGAGCATCACCATCGGGAACACCAAGGCGATGGCCGCCAGTTGCGTGGTGCCGAGAATGCCGACGTAGGCGGTCTCGCAGATTGACACCAGCGCGATCACCACCATGGCGGCCAGGTTCGGCACGGTGAGGCGCAGCAGGGTCGGCAGGATCGGCGCCCGCAGCAGGACGCTGGCGTGCGAGCTTGCGTCTGCGCTCGCCGATGCGGCGGCAACGGGTGTGGCTGTGGCCGCGGCTGTCACAGGCGTGATCGCTCCTTGGCTCGCCGCCATCAGGCATGCCCCGGGACGGCGCTTTGCCGGGATTGCGCAGGCTGGCGCCGCAGCTTAACCAGCGAGGCGATGTGGAGGATGGTCCACAACGGCACGAGGTAGACGGGGATCAGCACCAGCGGAAACGTGGCAATCAGCGTGTTGGGATTGTCGAATGCCGCCAGCTGTAGCGGCGAGGGGCCGGTGGCGAAGCCGGTCGCAACGGCCACCACGAAATCGGCGAGGCCGAGGACGTTCCACGCTAGCACCGTGCGGGCGCTGCCGTGCGGGTCTCGAGCGGCGGCGTAGGCGGCGACCGGGGCCAACCCGGCAGTGGCCAAGTCGCCCACGCCTGCAGGAACGGCGAACAGCCCAGGAATCAGCCCTGAGACGTAGAGCAGGAGAAAGAGGCCGCCGAGCGCGCGCGTCACCTGCACGCCGATGAGCCAATGCTGCGGGACGGCATCGATGATGCGGGCCACCGTGTCCGACCGCCAGATCAAGACGGCGGCGATGACGATGGGCGTGAGGATGCCGAACTGGATGGTGGGTGGGCGGTCGCCCACGCCCTCATAGGCCCCGACCAAGGCGAGAGCGAGCGCGACCGCAAACCATCCGATCAGGAGCACCGCCGCCGCGCGCACCACCCACACCCGTGTGCGCTCCGGCCATGCGGCTCGGACCAGAGCCCGGCTAAGACCGAACAGGGTGAGGGTGATCATGACGACGCTCATGCCAAGCACAAGAGCCGGAACATAGGCCGGAGCTGCCATTGCATGCCTCCTAGGTTGACGCCCACCGTCCCCTAAGCTATCTTTTCGATAGTGACTTGTCAGGTAATAGCGACTTGTCACAAGGAAGCGATGACGCTATATTTCAAGCATGGCTCAGGGTTATGGCCAGGACTGCCCGGTGGCGCGGGCGCTCGATGTGGTGGGCGAGAAGTGGTCGCTCCTCATTCTGCGTGACCTCTTTCGCCACGGGCCGCTGCGCTTCCAGGGGCTTGAGCAGCGGCTGGCCGGTGTGGCGCCCAACACGCTGTCCGCGCGGCTCAAGGCGCTGGAGGCTCAGGGCGTGATCGCAACCCGCCTCTACGAGAACCACCCTCCGCGCTACGAATATTTCCTGACCGAGAAGGGCAAGGCGCTCAGACCCGTCCTGAAGGCCCTCTATGCC